>NZ_DBIC01000243.1:0-37508 GCF_002296545.1 Herbaspirillum sp. UBA812
TTCCATTCCACGAACAGCGCAGCAGCACGGCCGATGGCGGTGTCGTCCAGTTCGCGCACGTTGGCCTTGGAGGCACCGACGGCGGCGACGAAAGTCCCCGGACGCAGCAGCTTGCCATCGAACAGCGGCGTGGCTGAACGGGTGACGGTGACCAGCACGTCCGCTGCGGCGGCGGCTTCATCGATGCTCACCACGCGCGCCGGAACGCCCAGGGTGCGCGTGACTTCCTCGGCCAGGGCTTCGCGGCCCGACAAGCCGGCGATCAATACTTCCTTGAACGGCCGCACCTGCAGCAGCGCCGGAATGTGCGAACGCGCCTGCACGCCGGTGCCGATCACCGCCAGGGTGGCGGCGTCCTTGCGGGCCAGCGCGTCGCAGGCCACTGCCGTGGCGGCTGCAGTGCGCAGGCCGGTCATGGCGTCGCCCTCCAGCGTGCACAGCGGTGCGCCGGTCTCGCTGGAGAACAGCTGGATGACGAACTTGAACTGGCCCTTGATGGTGGTGTAGACCTTGGCCCCGGCGATCCCGGCCGACGGAATGACCGCCCCCATCATCGACAGCATCACGCCATTGGCGGCACTGGTGCGCACGCGCCCCTGGTGCGCGCCCTCGGCGGCGTGGGCAAAGGCCTCGCGCATGGAGGCGATGGCGTCTTCGGTGGCCAGCAGTTCGCTGACCTGCTGGTTGGTGAGAAATTTCATGCGGGACCTTGGCTTCAAAAAATGCAGGAAAAATTACGGCGTGCCGTGCTCGGCCTTGAGATAGTTCCAGATCCGGTCTATGTCCGGATTGGCACCATCCAGACGGCGATAGACGCGGATATCCATCTCGTCGCACCACAGCCCCTGCTCCAGCGCTTCGCTGTCGTTCGGGGCGATGGCCAGGGTCAGCTTGCCCTCGGCGATCTCGCGCGACACCGCACTGGCCGGCAGCCAGGCGATGCCGTGGCCTTCGACGGCCATGCTCTTCAAGCCTTCAGCCAGGTCGGTCTCGAAGCGGCGGAACAGGTGCACGCGGCGCGGGCTGGAATGGAGGGCCTTCTCGACGATGCGCGAGAGCGAGGAATACGGGGAATAACTGAGGAAAGGTTGCGGATCATTTGGCGTACCCGGCAACACATACTTGGGCTGGCCACTGGGCAGCGTCTTGACGTAGGGACGCAGCGGCTCCTTGCCCAGCGAAAGCACGGCATAGCGTTCGGTATCGAGGGCGATGCCCTGCTGGCGATGGTCATAGCACAGCAGCAGGTCGCAGTTGCGCTCCACCAGGGCCATGACGGCATCGTGTACGTTGCCGGCCATGACGGTGGTGGCGATGGCGCCGATGGTCTTTTCGATTTCCGACAGCAGCTTGGGGAACACGGTCAGCAAGAGCGTGTGCGGCATCGCAAAGCGTACCGAGGATTGCGCCCCTGCCAGTTGGCCGCGCAGCACCAGCCGCGCCTGCATCGACTGGTTGAGCATTTCCTTGGCGATCGGGACGAAGGATTCACCAGCCGGCGTGAGCGTGCAGGGATAGGACGAGCGATCGAACAGTTCGGCACCCAGCCAGGTTTCCAGCGAGCGGATGCGGCGGCCGAAGGCCGGTTGCGTGACATTGCGCAGTTTGGCCGAGCGGCTGAAGTTCAGCGTATCGACGACCGAGAGGAAGTCCTCCACCCATTTGATTTCCATCTTCCCTACCCCGTTGGCTTGCCGCGCTGATACGGCGGCTTGTCTTTGGTGCCGGCCACGTTGTGCCTGGCCGACCCTCCCTTGGAACGCCAGCCACTATACCGAAATGGCATGGACAGCGCCCCATGCCATTTTGGCATGAGGCGCATTGAAAGCGGGAGCACAGGCGGTGAATAAACGATGCAGCGCAGTGATCACACCAGCTCAGCCGGGGCCCTGCAACAGCGCTGGCGGCACCAGGGGCAAGCCGTGACGGAAAACCGCATGCGGAAGAACAGTTGCCACATCGTACTGCGCATCACGCAAGCACAGGTCCAGCCGCACCTGCCGGCCCGCACGGTCGAGCCGAACGGCGCGCAGGTAGTGGCGCTCCGGGAGCACGGCCGCAGCGGAGCCGGCCATGGCGGCCGAGAACGGTGCGCCCCAGCAGGTGAGCGCGAAGCCCTGCCGTTCCAGCCAGTGGCACACGGCAGCGACCAGACGCGGATCGTCGGGCAGCAGCAGATCCGCATCGGCGGGCGCCTGCGCCAACGGCAAATCCTGCAGCCAGCGCGCAAAGCTGCCGTAAAGGACGAACCCCGGATGCGCCAACTGCAGCGCTTGCAGCACGGCAAGGGTCTGCTCGGTATCGATGGCGTGCGGCAGATGGCGCGCGATCAGCGCGTATTCATGCGAACGATTGCTGCGCAGCTGGCCGGGCATCTCGGGCGCACTGGCGCGGTCATAGATCAGGATGCGTTCTTCGACGAAACGGAAGCGGTCCGCCATCAGCCGCGCCAGATCCCAGGCCAGCGGCACGAACTGCTCGCCCACCCGCAGATTCTCGGCGCACAGCACCAGCCAGCCGCGGGGACGCAAACAGTCGCGCAATGCGCGCAGCAGGCGCTCCAGCATGCCGAGGAAAGCGGCGTAGGTCTGGCTGGCGTAAAGCTGTCCAGCGTGCGCGGCGTCGGAGGCGTCCGGCCACTGGCAGCCGAAGTAAGGCACGTTGCTCAACACCAGGTCCACCGGCGGCAGGGAATGCGCGAGCGCCGTGGCATCGCCTTGCAACACTTGCTGTGGCGGACCATCGGCCCCGAGACGCTGCAGCCGCTGGCGCGTCAATGCCACGCGCTGGCCATCAATCTCGATGCCGATGCCCGCGCGGCCCACGCTGTGCGCGGCGACCAGCGTGCTGCCAAATCCGCAGAAGGGATCCAGCACCTTGCCGTCAGGCGGGCACAGGTGCGCAATGAACGGCTGCATCTGCTCCACCCAGCCGCAATCGCGCGCGCCGAAGGGATCGGTCTCGGCCAGCTCCTGTGGCAGGGTCCAGGCAGGGTCCTGCCTGCTGAGGTGCAGCCAGCTGTTGTCGTTCATCACGGGCTCCGCAGCAGCTGCAGCGGCTGCACCGCGCGACTGCGCATGGGCGCGGCACCGGTGGTTTCCAGCAGCACGTGTTGTTCGGGATTCCAGCCGCCGCACAGGCGGCCATTGGCATGGAACACCAGCTTGTAGACGCGTCCGCTGGCATGGCGCGCATGCATGCGCACATAGTCCGAGGCTTCGAAGGTGAGCTGCATGCCGCGCCAGTGCAGCACCACGTTCCAGAAGTAGTAGCCGGAGGTGGCATGCACCGGTTGCGCTTCGGCGCTCAGTTCCGGATCGGCCAGGCAGGCTGCTAGCAACGCCGCCACGTCGATGCGCGCGCCGCCGATGTAGCGGGCCGTGACGTTGTTGCGGTATTGCGGTCCGAGTTGCGAGAACTCGCGCAGGATCACCGCCGTCACGCCGCGCTGTTGCGCCCAGCGCAGATAGGCTTTCAGCGCGGGCACGCCATCGATGCCACCCTGCTGCACGATGCACACCAGCTTCACCGGCAACTGCGGCACCAGTTGCGTGAGCGTGGCGTCGATGCCGGCCTGCGTGGCAACCGCCTGTCCGCTGCGAAAACGCATGATGGCCTGATTGGCCTGGGCCTCATGATGATGGCGCGACAGTTCCACCCAGCCCAGATCAAAAGCCTGCAGGCGCGTGACCAGCTCCGCGCCCCGCGGCGTGGCCAGGCCGGCTCCATTGGTGTAGAGCACGCTGCCCTGCACGGGTGACTGGCGCGCGTGCTCCTGCAATGCATCGAGCATGGACAGCATCCAGCCGGCGTCATCGGTGGTCTCCAGTCCCGACAGCGACCACGACAGCGGCAGCCCGCGCAGCGCAGCGAGCGCTTGCCGGAGCTGTGCGCCGTACTGCGGACCGGGTCGTAGCGCTGCGGCGTGCGGGCCGCCATCGTCCAGCGTTTCGGAACAGAAGCGGCAGCGCGCCGAGCAAGGCTGCGCCGAGGCATAGGGGGTGAAGGTCACGGGCTGGGCGATCTGCACGGTGCGCCCGCCGATCTCCCAGCGCCGCCAGCGCCTTGCATCGTCCTGGTCGGGCTCGCGCCGGATCACGCGTGGCAGGCGGTTTTCCAGCAGCTGCTGCAGGGCGGCGGGCATCAGGTCCGGCAACGCCGGACTATCCGGTGCGATGGGCTCGGCGGTGTCGACAGCTTCAGAGATGGCCATGGTCTCACTCGCTGCCGGTGAGGTTGAGGAAGGTATCGAGGATATGGAAGTGATCGTCGAAGAAGCTCGCTTCCATCGCCGCCAGTTGTGCAATCGGTGTCCACACCGCCTGGGCCGCATCATCGGCGGCCTCGACCTCGGGCAGTTGTTCCAGGCGCAGGTCGAAGTAATAGGCGTGGGTGATGGTGCGGCCACGTGCACTGCGGTCGGGGTGATCGAAAATCTTGACGTCCACCAGGGCCTCTTCCAGCGTCACATCCAGCACGGCCAGGTTGGTCTCCTCGGCCAGTTCGCGCAGGGCGGCCTGCATCAGGCGCTCGCGCTGGTCCAGGAAACCGCCGGGGATGGCCCACAGCCCGCGCCCCGGAAAGCCCTTGCGCTGTACCAGCAGCACGTGGTCCGCCGCGCGGATCACGGCATCCACTGTCGTGAAGACCGGCGGATAAGGTGCCGCAGCCCAGGCCGCTTGATACTTGCGCAACTGGCGATGTTCTTCCACCAGTGCGGCGTAATGCGGCAACAGCGACCAGGCGCGCAGGTAGTGGCGCACGCTGGGCGGTACCAGCGGGTCGAGAACGTCGAGGCTGACTTCCAGGTCCTCGGCCTCGAACCAGACGTTGCGAATGTCGGTGGCATCGATGTCGCCCGCGCGCGGCAGGGTTTCCAGCTGCCATTGCGGGAAGTGGCGCAGGTAGTAGCTGGAGGCATCCTTGAAGTGCCCCACCAGCAGCACCCTTGCCTGGGGATCGGTCTGGGCCGCGACCAGGCGGCGCACTTCGGCGGACCAGCGGCGGTCGTCGTAGTAATCGCGGGTGGCGACGAAACGCAGGCGTTCACGCTGGCCCGGCGGCATGGCACCGGCGATCATGGCGGCGCGCTCTTCCCAGGTGAAAGGGTTCTTGGTGTTGCGGGCGTGGAAGGCCGAACCCAGCACCACGATCACCGTGGCCGCGCGCTCCAGCGCGTGATGCAGCAGGTGCAGGTGGCCGTTGTGCACGGGCTGGAAGCGGCCGATCACCACGGCGGCATCGTATTGCGGAGTCAGGACGGGCATGCGCTTTCCTTAATTTTTATCAACAGGGTCGAACGGCCGTTCACCTGAATGACGGATGACGGCCAGCGCCTCAATAGCGCACTGCGATCGGAATCTGCCGTCCGCTGCCAAAGGCCCGGGCACGCACCCGGATCACTGGCGGCGACTGGCGGCGCTTGTATTCGTTGCGCGCCACCATGCGGCAGATGCGTTCGACCAGTGCAGCCCCGGTTTCGGTTCCGCTGAGCTGTTCGACTGCGCGGCTTGCCGCACGGGCTTCATCGGCAGGAAGGCGGCTGCCTTCGATGTGCCACTTGAGAATCTCGTCGAGCACCTCGTAAGGCGGCAGGCTGTCGGTATCGCGCTGGTCCGGGGCCAGTTCGGCCGAGGGGGCCTTGTCGATGATGGCCGCGGGGATGATCTCGCGGCCGGCCTGCGCATTGAGGTGGCGCGCCAGGGCATAAACCTCGGTCTTGTAGAGATCGCCGATCAGGCCCAGGCCACCGTTGGTATCGCCATACAGGGTGCAGTAGCCGACCGAGATCTCGCTCTTGTTGCCGGTGGTCAGCAGGAGCGCGTCATAGCCGTTGGAATACTCCATGAGGATGGCACCGCGCACGCGGGCCTGCAGGTTTTCCAGCGGCAGCCCGCGCAGGGGTGCGCCGAAGGCCTTGGCAAAACCGTCCTCGAACTCGCGCACCAGATCGGAAATGGGATGGCGGAACAGCGTCACGCCCAGCGCCTGGCACAGCGTTTCGGAATCATCGACCGAACCGGTGCTGGAGAACATCGACGGCATGGTCACCGCCACCACGTTCTGCGCACCCAGCGCCTCCACGGCCAGCGCGATGGTGAGCGCCGAATCGATGCCACCGGAACAACCGACCACCACCTTGCCGAAGCCGCAGCGGCGCGCATAATCGCGCAGGCCCAGCAGGATCTGGCGGCGCTGGAATTCGGGCGTGGCCAGGGTCTGGTCTGCGCGGGCCGGTTCGCCCACACCGTCGCTGCGCAGGAAGCGCCCGCTCTCGAAGGCGATGACCTGGAAATCTTCGGCCAGGCGCGCCGCCTCGAAGGCCAGTCCCTGCAGCGGCGACATGGCGAAGGAGCCGCCGTCATACACCAGCTGGTCCTGTCCGCCGACCTGGTTGACGTAGAGCAGCGCCATCTGGCGGCGCAGGCAGGCGGCCTGGAACAGGGCGTGGCGCTGGCTGCGCTTGCCGACGTCCGACGGGCTTGCATTGATGGAGACCACCAGTTGCGCATCGGCCTGCGCCAGCTTCTCGAAGGGATTGACGCGATAGCTGCGCAGGTCGTCGTTCCAGCCATCCTCGCAGATCAGGAAGCCGACCCGCATGCCCTTGACCGGCAACACGCAGGCCGTCTCCGGACCGGCCTCGAAATGGCGGCCATCATCGAAGACGCCATACACCGGCAGCAACTGCTTGTGATACTCGGCCACGATGACACCCTCGCGCACCGCCAGCAGGGCATTGAAGAGCGGCTTGCCGGGGCCGGGATTGCGGCGCGGCGCGCCGATCACGGCAGTCAGTCCGGGCAGGCTGCGGGTGGCGTCGATGACCGATTGCAAAGTCTGTTCGGCCTGCGCCAGGAAGCGTGCTTCTTCCAGCAAATCGCCGGGGTAGTAGCCGCAGACCGAGAGTTCAGGAAAGACCACCAGGTCGGCACCGGCCCCGGCGGCGCGCTGCAGGGCATCGAGGTGAAGCGCCAGGTTGCCGGTGAAGTCACCGATGGTGGGATTGCATTGGGCGATGGCGATGCGAAGCATGATGCATCCTTTCTGCCGCCGCAGCGGCTCAGGCAGGGGTGGCCGGCGCAGCGATGCCGAACAGCTGGCGCAGGTAGGCCAGGAAAGTTTCATCCTTGCACAAAGTCTTGCCCGGCGAATCGGACAGCTTGGCCACGGCCTGGCCATTGCAGGACGACAGCTTCATGACGATGTTCAGCGGCGCGATGCCGGTGTCGTTGCTGAGGTTGGTGCCGATGCCGAAACCGGTCATGGCACGGTCGGAAAAATGACGATACAGGCGCAGCGCCTGCGGCAGGTCCAGTCCATCGGAGAACACCAGGCGCTTGGTGTTGGCATCCAGGCGCAGCTTGCGATAGTGCGCCAGCGCCTTCTCGCCCCATTCGAAGGGATCGCCCGAGTCGTGCCGCAGGCCATCGAAGAGCTTGGCGAAATACAGGTCGAAGTCGGCCAGGAAGGCATCCATGCCGACCACGTCGGTCAGGGCCACGCCGAGGTCGCCGCGGTATTCCTGCACCCAGTCTTCCAGTGCGGCCTTCTGGAAATCGCGCAGCCGCACACCGAAGGATTGGTAAGACTGCAGGTATTCGTGGGCCATGGTGCCGATCGGCACCAGTTGATACTTCTTCGCGAGCCAGACGTTGGAGGTGCCCTTGAAATACTGCGGGACCTCGCGCGCCAGCGTGGCCACCACTTCCTCCTGCCACGCTCCGCTGTAGCGGCGGCGCACGCCGAAGTCGAAGAACTCGAAGGGATGACGGCCTGGCGCTTCAGCGGCGAAGGCGTGCAGGAGTGCGAGCTTGTCCTGCAGGCGGCGGCGCGCTTCTGCCCCGGCCGCTGGCGTGCCGATCCGGCGGAAATAGAGTTCGTTGACGATGTAGAGCACGAAGATTTCGAAGCCCATGACATGCACCTGCGGACCGCGCGCCACGATGCACAGGCGCTCGCCCTCGGTGCTGACCTCGATGAACTTGCGCTGGAAGCGGAACAGCGCGAGGAAGTCGATGAAGTCGCTCTTCATGTAGCGCAGCTGCGCCAGATAGGCCAGTTCATCACTGCTGAAGCGCAGGCTGCACAGGTGATCCAGCTCGCGCTCCACCTCTTCTTTCAATTCGGCCAGCGGGAATTGCGGCTGGTTGCGGCACACGAAGGTGTATTCGGCCTGGGCACCGGGATGGCTGTGCAGCAGGGCCTGCCACATGGTGAACTTGTAGAGATCGGTTTCCAGCAAACTACGAACGACGGGTGCCATGATGGGCACTCCTTTCAACGTGGATGGGTCAGGCGTTGGCTTGCAGTTCCTGCAGCACCTGCTCCGAAGTGGCCAGGCGCACGCCAGCCCGTGACATGGCGGCCAGGAAATCCCGGTACTGCGCCTCGAAGCCGGCCACCGGGCTCATGCAATCGGTCACCAGCACCAGCCGGGCACGGCCGGCGGCGTCGAGGTTGGCGGCGATGTGCTCGGTGGTGGCGCGCACGCAGTGGCTGCCCGCCTCGCCGGTGATGTAGACGGTATCGGCCTGTGCCAGGGTGGTGATGAAGCCACGGTTGAGCTGGGTGGCAGGATCATCGTCATCCGGCACTTCGGCCATCACTGCGGAATAGTGTTCGGTCCAAGGGTTGCTGCCCTTGCCCAGCTTGGTGACCACGCCCAGCGTGCGTTCTTCCCAGCGGTTGTAGGCGGCGCGCACATCGGCGTGGACCGCCCCGCCCCAGCTGCCGATCTCGCAGTGCACCGGCCAGACCATGAGGCGATAGCGTCCGGCGGCTTCCAGGGCATCGAGATAGGCCAGTGCGCGCGGCAATGCTTGCGGATCGCGTGGCAGGTAAGCGCCGGCACGGACCTGCGCGGCCTCGATCTGGGTAAAAGGCGTGACCGCCGCGCCATCGGCTTGCTGCCAGAACGTGGGATGGGCGATGTCCAGCCTGTGGTGGGCGTCGAGGGTGATGCTGATGGCCGACAGGCCGGTACCGCCCTGGTCGATCAGACGCGCCACGCGCTGCAGGTCGGCATGGCTGCCCGCCACCGGCAGCGCTGGTTGCAGTCCCCCGCCGGTAGCCGGGTCCACCGGCAGCCAGTCCGCCGGCAGGTCGCAGAAATCGTTTTGCGGATCGATCACGAGGAGATGCAGGGAGCGCTTCATGGTGTCCACCTTTCGGAGTGCGTCGGGTTACGGTGAGGCCAGTGTAGACCACTTAATTTAATTTTGCAACTAACATGATCTTCGTAAATTTTCTGGATTAGCTCTCCAAATATGGCTTACAGGTCATCCGTGATTCGAATCGCAACAAATAGATTCACAATGACACTAAGTACCTTTAGACTTCCCGGACTTGGACAAGGCGAGGAGAAAAATGGATCCGGTGATCTGCACAGTGGATGTGGCGTTGCTCACGCTCACGGCCGAGGGGCTGGAAGTGGCGCTGCTCAAGCGCGAACATGCGCCCTTCAAGGGGGTGGCGGCGCTGCCCGGCGGCTATATCCATGCGCGCACCGACGTCGATGCGCGCGATGCCGCGCGCCGCGTGCTGCTGGACAAGACCGGCATCGCCGCGCCCTATCTGGAACAACTGGCCACCTTCTCCGGTGCGGCGCGTGATCCGCGCGGCTGGTCGATCTCGATCGCGTATTACGCGCTGGTACCGGCCACCACCATCGCCCAGGCCGAGCGGGACGAGGTCCGCCTGCACAGCGTGGACCGCCTGCTGCCGCTGCCCTTCGACCATGGCGACATCATCGGCACCGCCGTCTCGCGCCTGCGCAGCAAGAGCCAGTATTCGTCGCTGCCCTGCCATCTGCTGGGCGATGTCTTTACCTTGCCGCAGTTGCAGCGGGTCTATGAAGTGCTGATGGGCGAGAGCATCAACAAGGTGAGTTTCCGCCGCAAGATGACCGAGATGGACATGCTCGATCCGGTGGACGGACAGTTCGAGAGCGGGGCGCATCGTCCGGCGCAGCTGTATCGCCTGAAGCCCGCCTTCCGTGAAGAATTGCAGTTGCTGGAGCGTGGGCTTTGAGGATGACAAGCTGCATTGTGATCGGCCAGGACGAAGGAGAGCGGCGTACGCCGGATGAACTAGCCATATAACGTTGGGCAGTGACCTTGCTCCTTGGAGGCCCGGGTCCGGTTTCGCGCCGGACCCGGGCCTTTGTTTCAAGTTGAATCTTTGCTTGGGGTGCCAGCTGATACAGGCTGGGCCAAGACCATTACCGGGCAGGCTGCCCCTTGGTCGCATCTTCAGCATTTCGTAGCCGCAGCCGTCATCCGGAAGTTGTCAGTTTCCACATGGAAACATTACAATGCGGGCCAGTGTTGCATCAGGGAGGGATACTTGATGAGCACAGGATCTTCGCATGCCCAAAGCATCCCCGGGTCTGGAACAGCGGCTTCCGGACTATCTCTACGCCCGCCTTCTGCGGCGGGCTTTTCCGTATCACCCCGTCTCCCAAAATGAACCGTTAGTCAACCAGCTTGACGACGGCGAGGGCTCGTCACCCGACCTCGCGCTTGCTCCTGCGCGCTTGGCTGATCAGACCTGGCTTGAATTCAACGACTTGCCCTGCAACCCGGTCGATAAGACGCGGGATGCAGTGTCATGACCACCAAAGGCGTCATCCTCGAACAGGCTGACAGGTCGTTCACGCACATCGAGCCGCACGGTGGCGGCGCCATCGCAGCCATCAAGGCAGAGACTGCGGCCGAGAAAACGTTTTGGCAGAAATCCAGTCCGTGGGTGCACGGCGTGCTGGGCGTGGCCAGTTTCGTTCCGGGGTTGTCGGTCATCACGGGTGCGATCGATGCGGCCATCTATACCGCCGAGGGCGACTACGTTGAAGCGGGGATTGCTGCGGCAAGCATGATCCCGGGCGGCAAGGTAGTGACCACAGTTGGCAAGGTCGCCAAACGCGCAGTTGGTATGGCAAAGGGTGCAGGAATGGCATCCCGGGTTGGCAAAGGTGCGCATGAGGCAGAAGAACTCGCCAAAGCAGCCAAGTCGGCAAAGGAAGCAGAGGAAGCTGCCAGAGTTGCTCGCGAAGCCAAGGTCGCCAGAGAAACTGCACCTGGGCCCCCAAAGCCAAGGACCCAAAGAAGGATGTCACCGTCAAGGCCCGTCCGTTTAAAGTGCCATGCTTCCATCCGTATGACAAGAAACAATTCATGCGAATGAGCAAGGAGGAACAGAAGGCGTTTCTGAAAGAAATGGCGGAGCAGCTCAGACGTCAAGAGGAGGCCATCAATAGTCTGACAGCTAGCGAATACGCGATGGCCAGGGATGCGTTTAAGAAAATGAATCGCAATCCCGCCGCTGACGCGGCGCAAGAAAGCCATCGAAAAGACTTCCTTGCAGACATGAGAGACAGTCTTACCGATAGCATGCGTAAGCAAGGCATGAACCCAGCCGAAGCAAAAACACAAGCTGGAATTCGAGCAAAAAAACTGATGGAGAAATTAGCTGCACTGCATGAGCCAGACATGGTCGCTGGAGGTTGGATGCAACATAAAACGACGAGTATCGGCCGCGCTGACGTAAACAAGTCAATTGGAGCAAGCTGGAACCAAGCTTATACGCCGCCCGGAAGCCGGAATTCGGGGCAGAAGCCGCTGACCCGGGTGCAGGAGATGGATCGCGAAGCCAAGCATGCGATCGATAACGGTCGCGGAAATCAAAAAATGAATGTCAAACTGGAGCCTTGCCGTGGCAAGGGAATGAGATGAGAGACGAAGACTTCGAATATTTTATTAGTAACTTTGGCGAGGCTACCAAGAGCAGCCCAGTACCCTCGGAAATCCTTGAAAAATGGCGCGATAAGTTGCCCGATCAGTTACTGAAATACTGGGAACAAGAAGGATGGTGCGAATATGCGAATGGTCTCTTTTGTACGGTTGACCCAGACGACTACGAAGACATTGTTGATGAGTGGCTCGCCGACACGGGGTTGGATGAGATTGATGCGTTTCACGTGATTGCAAGAACTGCATTTGGCGATCTTTATGTGTGCGGTGAGAAGACCGGATGCAGCGCCACGATTGCATGTCCGATTAACTCGATAGCTGCTCTACCCGCAGATTTAAACGCTCAAACTAAGGATGAGCTGGATTTTTCTGTCCGTTTTTTCTTTGGGGACAGTGAGCCGGACGAGTTTGACATGGAAGACGAGAATGGACAGCCACTCTTCGAACGCGCAAGAGCCAAACTAGGCCCTCTTGAACCGAATGAAATCTATGGATTCGAGCCCGCCATTGTACTCGGAGGAAAAATACGTCTCGATAATTTGGTAAAAGTGAATGCTCATGTGCACCTGACGATTCTCCGCCAGTTCGCAGAACCATCACTGCCACTCTCCGGGATCGATATCGAAAAATTGCTCGACTCTTGAAACGTGCCGCCGTGCCAGGTTAAGTATGCGAGAACACATCATCACATCGTACGTAGGCGTCGGGCCGCTCAAATTTGGAATGACTCGGGACGAGGTTCATCAAATACTAGGCAAGCCGCAATCTTCAAAAAAAAGCCGCTTCTTCGAAGAATCGAGGGAATGTTGGAGCGACAACGGTTTGCAGCTAACTTTTTCGGAAACGGGGGATGGGCTATTGGAGATTGGCTTGTGTCCCAATCTCGCCAACGTCCAGTTCAATGGACTCCGATTGTTCGAGGTGCCGGGAGCGGATGTGTTCAAGGCCCTCCATGATTGGGACGACGCACCGCTAGATAGAACTGGTACAAGTGTCTTTCTTAAACTCGGATTGGCTGTGCATGGTTTTCTGGACGACGATGACAGTAATAAGGCAGTCGCGGCTTTTGTAAGAGGAAGATGGGATGAATAAGCATACGCAAAGGAAATCGCATCCTCTTATCTCGCGCTTTCTTATCCATCGCCTCCATCGGCCAGGGAGCGAAAAGCCGGAAAAAGCGAATCCAATATGCACCTTATTTTGATATTTCTCGAAGGGCAGTGCTTACTGCCTTGGGCTCTAGTATGCGAGAACACATCATCATGTCCTACGTCGGCGTCGGACCGCTCAGATTTGGAATGCCTCGCGACGAGGTTCATCAGATACCAGGCGCGCCGCCATTTACATTTTTTTGGTCATTCACTTACCGTTCGGACCGAGTAGCCGCACTGCGGCGTATCGAAGGCGCAGCTGCGCTGGAGTGTCTTCGGTGCGACTTCGATACGACCCTGCTGGTCTACTCAGTCCGAACGGTCAGGGAGTACGAAGATGCGCCTCAGCGATACAGATCCGCCAACTGCCGCGTCTTGCGCTCCTCCACCGGCACCAGATACACGCTGCTGATGACAGCCACCATGTCCGCTCCCTGCGCCACCAGCGGCGGCGCGTTCTCCAGCGTGATGCCGCCGATCACGACCACCGGCAAGGGGATCTCGCGCTTGGATTGCGCAATGATTTCCGGCGCGGTCCGGAAATCATATTTTTTCACGCGCGACGGATAGAAACCGCCGAAGGCCACATAACTGGCCCCATCGCGGTACGCCGCATGCGCCAGCTCCAGCGTGCCGTAGCACGAGGCCCCGACGATGCGGTCCGGCCCCACGGCCTTGCGCACCTCGGCAATGGACGCATCGGTACCACCGACATGGATGCCATCGGCATCGATCTCCAGGCACAGGTCCACGTGGTCGTTGATGATGAGCGGCACATCATATCGCCGGCACAGCGCCAGCAATGCCGAAGCCTGCGCGCGGCGCTGCTCCGCCCCGGCGGTCTTGTGGCGGTACTGCACCAGCGCAGCACCGTTCTGCAAGGCCAGCTCGGTGGCGGCCAGCAATTGGGTGGTGTCATCCCAATCCGGCGTGACGATGTAGAGGCCACGCAGATGCGTTGCGTACTCGGGTTTCATGTCAGGCTCCTGCCGCAACGGCGGCGTCAATAACAGGTTCAAAGGCAGGCACGCGATTGGGAATGCGCTGCCCTTCGGCAATCGCATAGGACGTCGACAGCGCGTGCTGCGTGTACTGCTGCGCCAGGTCGATGGCCTCGCGCATGGGCAGCCCACGCGCCAGGCAGGCCGACAGCGCGGCCGCCAGCGTGCAGCCGCTGCCGTGGAATTCATCGGGCAGGCGGGTCCAGCGCCAGCGCGCACTCTCAATGGCCTCTTCGGCAAACTCGGAACGGAACAATTGTCCGTACCAGCGATTGATCACATCCTGCTGCTGCGGGCCATGGCCGCCCTTGAGCAGCACATGCGCACATCCGCGCTCCATCAGCAGCGCCGCCTGCCGCGCCGGTTCCACATCACCGCACAAGCGGCGCGCCTCGTTGAGGTTGGGGGTGATGACGGTGGCCAATTCATACAAGGGTTCGATCACGCGCGCAGCATCGTCGCGCGAGAGCTGGTCGCCCTTGCCATTGGCCAGCACCGGATCGAGCACCACCGGCAAATGCGGGTCACGCGCGCGCAATTGGCGGATCAGGCCGGCGATCACTTCGGCATTTTCTCGACTGCCTGCGATGCCCAGCTTGACCGCTGCGATGTCGAAGCGGTCAATCAGCACCTGCGCCTGATGACGCACCAGTTCCGGATCGAGCGCATGCACGGCAAAGACGCTGACGTTGTCCTGCACCGTCAATGCGGTCGGCACCGACAGGGAATGCGCACCCAGTGCCGTGATGGCCGGGATATCGGCCTGCATGCCGGCCCCGCCGCTGGGGTCGGAGCCGGAGAAGACCAGCACGCAGGGTGGCGTGGAGCGATAAGCTGCCTGCATGCTCACGCCACGCGGCCGGCCATCGGCGAGGACGGCGAGGCGGCAAACTTGCGCGCAATGCGTCCCGCGAGGAAGGCTTCGCGGCCCGCTTCCACCGCCAGCTTCATGGCGCGCGCCATGCGAATCGGATCGCGTGCACCGGCAATGGCGGTATTCATCAGCACGCCATCACAGCCCAGTTCCATCGCAATGGCCGCATCGGAAGCCGTGCCCACGCCGGCATCGACCAGCACCGGCACCCGCGCCTGTTCGATGATGAGCGAGAGATTCCAGGGATTCAGAATGCCCATGCCCGAGCCGATCAGCGAAGCCAGCGGCATGACGGCAGATACGCCCAGGTCTTCCAGCATGCGCGCCTGGATCGGATCGTCGCTGCAATACACCATCACGTCGAAGCCATCCTTGACCAGGGTCTCGGCGGCTTTGAGCGTTTCGGGCATGTTGGGGAAGAGGGTCTTCTCGTCGCCCAGCACTTCCAGCTTGACCAGCTTGTGGCCACCCAGCAGTTCACGCGCCAGTTGCAGCGTGTAGACCGCATCGGCGGCGTTGTAGCAGCCCGCCGTATTGGGCAGGATGGTGAATTCGGAGGGCGGCACCGCGTCCAGCAGGCTGGGCGCATTCGGGTCCTGGCCGATGTTGACGCGGCGGATCGCCACCGTGATGATCTCGGCACCGCTGGCGACCGTCGCCGCGCGGGTTTCGTCGAGGTCCTTGTATTTGCCGCTGCCCACCAGCAGGCGCGAGCGATAGGTCTTGCCGGCGATGGTCAGGCCCTTGTCCTCGCTCAGGAGGGGGGCGTCGTTCATGTTCATGTCGATTCCTTGTCTGTGAGAGCTGCGTGCCACGGGAGGCGGCCGCTGGCGGCACGGGCGTGCCGCAGCGGAACAATCTTTCATCCGCCCCCGATGGCGCGCACTACGTCTACCTTGTCGGCCTCGGCCAGCGTGCGTGCAGGCCATTGCACGCTGGGCACCACCTGGCGGTTGACCGCCACCGCCACCGCCTTGCCGGCCAGAGAAAGGCCGGCAATGAGCTGGTCCAGCGTGGCGCCGTCAGGCAGCGGATGAGGCTTGCCGTTCAGTTCGATCTGCATGGCTTACTGCTTCGAATAAATCTCGGCACCCATCTTGACGAACTCGACCGACTTCACCTGCATGCCTTGCTTCAAGGCGTCGATCTCGGAGATGCCTTCCTTGGCGGCGTAGTCGCGCACTTCCTGGGTGATCTTCATGGAACAGAAATGCGGGCCGCACATGGAGCAGAAGTGCGCCACCTTGGCCGAATCCTTGGGCAGGGTTTCGTCGTGGAATTCGCGCGCCTTGTCCGGGTCCAGGCCGATGTTGAACTGGTCTTCCCAACGGAATTCGAAGCGCGCCTTGGATAGCGCGTTGTCGCGGATCTGCGCGCCCGGATGGCCCTTGGCCAGGTCGGCGGCGTGCGCGGCGATCTTGTAGGTGATGATGCCGTCCTTGACGTCGGTCTTGTTGGGCAGGCCCAGGTGTTCCTTGGGGGTGACGTAGCACAGCATGGCCGTGCCATACCAGCCGATCTGCGCCGCGCCGATGCCGGAGGTGATGTGGTCGTAGCCGGGCGCAATGTCGGTGGTCAAGGGGCCGAGGGTGTAGAACGGGGCTTCGTGGCACTGCTCCAGCTGCAGGTCCATGTTCTCCTTGATGAGATGCATGGGCACGTGGCCGGGACCTTCGATCATCACCTGCACGTCGTGCTTCCAGGCGATCTGGGTCAACTCACCGAGGGTGCGCAATTCGCCCAGTTGGGCCTCGTCGTTGGCATCGTAGATGGAGCCGGGACGCAGGCCGTCGCCCAGGCTGAAGCTGACATCGTAGGCCTTCATGATCTCGCAGATCTCTTCGAAGTGTTCGTAGAGGAAGGATTCGCGGTGATGCGCCAGGCACCACTTGGCCATGATGGAACCGCCGCGCGAGACGATGCCGGTCATGCGCTTGGCCGTCAGCGGGACGTATTGCAGGCGCACGCCAGCGTGGATGGTGAAGTAGTCCACGCCCTGCTCGGCTTGCTCGATCAAGGTGTCGCGGAAGATTTCCCAGGTCAGGTCTTCGGCCTTGCCATTGACCTTTTCCAGCGCCTGGTAGATCGGCACGGTCCCGATGGGGACCGGCGAATTGCGGATGATCCATTCACGGGTCTCGTGGATGTTCTTGCCGGTGGAGAGGTCCATGACGTTGTCGCCACCCCAGCGGATGGCCCAGGTCATCTTTTCCACTTCCTCGCCGATGGAGGAAGTGACTGCCGAGTTGCCGATGTTGGCATTGATCTTGACCAGGAAATTGCGGCCGATGATCATCGGTTCGACTTCCGGGTGGTTGATGTTGGCGGGGATGATGGCACGGCCACGGGCGACTTCGTCACGCACGAATTCCGGAGTGATCTCGGCGGGAATGGACGCTCCGAAGGACTGGCCGGGATGCTGGCGTCCCATCAGGTCGGCCAGCTTGTTGCCCATGGGGCCGGAGGCCTTCAGTTGCTCCAGGTACTCCTTGCGGCGCAGGTTTTCGCGGATGGCGATGAATTCCATTTCCGGCGTGATGATGCCGCGGCGTGCGTAGTGCATCTGGGTCACGTTGGCACCGGCCTTGGCACGGCGCGGCTTGCGATGCAGGTTGAAGCGCAGCTCGGCCAGGGCCGGGTCGTTCAGGCGCTGCTGGCCGTATTCGGAAGTCGGGCCGGGCAGTTCCTCGGTGTCGTTGCGCTCCAGAATCCAGGGCAGGCGCGGGGTGGACAGGCCGGCGCGGATGTCGATCTTCACGTCCGGGTCGGTGTAGGGGCCGGAGGTGTCGTAAACGTAGATGGGAGGGTTCTTTTCTGAACCGAACATGGCCGGCGTATCGGCCTGGCTGATCTCGCGCATGGGCACGCGGATGTCCGGGCGCGAGCCGGTCACATAGATCTTGCGGGAATTCGGGAGAGGCTGGACGGCTGCCTCGTCGACGGTGGCCGTCGCGGACAGGAATTTCGGGTTGGCATTCATTTCGGCTCCTTTGCTTGATGACTCATGGCTCGGAGCCAGCAAAGGAGGTTGCGGAAGAGGACGAACGGCGTGGAGTACTGCGGACCGTGGGTGCGTCATGCTGCCGGTTGCTTCCCTTCGCTGGCATTATCCAGATCAGGTTCAAGGGTATTTCTCACCCGGCTGCCAGAGCATGTGCTCCGGTGCCAGGACCCCTAGCGATGCGACGCGGGCTGCTTGCGCAGTCTTTGTCGTGGGGCGGATTCTACACCGATGGCCAGCGGAGACAAGCGTTGCTTCATGAAAACTGAACTCCCGCAGCATGAGATTCAGAAACGACAAATCAAGATAATCGAGTAATTATTTGCCATTCATTTAACTAATAATTAAAAATAATTACATCCTGCCAAGCGAGAAACTTTCTGCGTGATATATTTTCGGCGGGAAAGAAAATGGGTTGCACCAGAGCAAGCAGTACAGGCAACAAGCGCTTGCGGTCAACCCCATCCAGCCCCCCCCCGCCAACGAGGCGGGCACGAGGGCACGATAAGGCAGCCCGGCACAGGGGCTGGATACGCCGGCTGCCACCGCAACACCAGACGACGCGTCGCACCCGACCGGGTGCATGCTGGGGGGCATGCGCGACTGGCAAGAAGAAATACGGCGATCCCGCTGCGCCGTCAGCAAACAAGAAACATGACTCTGACACTTCGTCGCAAGACGCTGGTGGTGCGCACGCTCGTGGCGGCCATCGGTGCAAGTTTCGTCTCGGGCTGCGCGGTCGATCCGGCCACCGGCAAACCCTCCTTCAAGGAAACCTTCGCCAGCGATGATCCCTGCTCGCAAAACGCGCGCAACATCGGCATCGGCGTGGGCGTGCTGGCCGGCGCACTGCTGGGCCGCCAGGTCGGCGGCGACAACAAGGGGCTGCTGGTCGGTGCCGCACTGGGCGGCGTCATCGGCGGCCTGATCGGCAACGACATGGACAAGCGGCGCTGCGAGTTGTCCAAGATCGCGAAGCAGTATCAGCTCGACCTGCAGATCACGGCGCTGGACAACAAGGGCGAAGCGATCACCACCACCGACAGCGCCAAGGCCAAACAGGAGACGGCGGGATCGGTGGTCGAGATCCGTGATCCTGCCGGGGCCGGCGGCCACTTCGAAAGCAACTCCGATCAGCTCACAGCGCGTGCCCGCGATTACTTCACAGCGATTGCCGCCACTTACGACATACGCAAAAGCGCGGCCGAAATACAGGATCCCAACCTGCGCAAGCAATACCTGGAGAAGATGAGCCAGCGCAAGCTGCTGCTGGTCGGGCACACCGACGACACCGGCTCCTCGCGCCTGAATGCCGACCTCTCCGAGCGCCGTGCCCGCGCAGTGTCGCGCTTCATGCAGGAGCACGGCGTACCGGCGGCTTCCCTGTATTTCCAGGGTGCGGGCGAGTTCTATCCGATCGCCAGCAACGATACCGAAGACGGACGATCCAGTAATCGCCGCGTGGAAATCGTCGAGTTGAGCGACAAGGCCAGCTTCGACAACTATCTCGCCGCGCGTCGTCCGCGCGTGGAGTTCTATCGCCAGGAAAAGAGCGACGCACCGACCGTCGCGCAGTCCGGTGCAAGTACCGGAGTCACCGCTGCAGCCGCAACTCAAGGAGTGCCGCGCACGCGTGCGGCCACCAGCGCGAAGAACAACACGGCCAGGACTACCAGGAGTGCGGACGTCGTTGCCAAGGACAATCGCAACGACGGCAAAGGCGATGCGGTAGCCACTGCCCCTGCGCCGAAGACCTCTGCGTCTGCGCCTGCCGCGAACGCACCCGCCAGCGCATCCACCCGTAAAGCGGCGTTGCCCGACAGCGGCGACTGGATCGACTTTGGCGGCACACCGCTGATCGCCTCCAGCGACACGGCCGCCATCGGCAAGGTCGAGGGCAAGCGTCCCTTCTTCTCGCTGATCAGCCCGGCCTACGCCGATGAGCCGCCGGTACTGGCCGACTGCACGCGCGACCGGCCGCGCGCAGCCAATGGCGTCAAGTCATTGGCTGACGGCAAGGCCTATCGCACCAGCGAACACATCCCTGGACTGTATGGCAAGACCTGGACCGAGCAGGTCAACGGCCATCAGGTGGTGATCAACCGCATCGCCGTGCTGGCGGGCGACGGCACGCTGGCCAACCTGCCCGAGTTCAAGGTCTACAAGAACTACGATGCGGCGCGCCGCACGTCGGCCAAGGCCGATGTCCAGCTGCAGCCGGAGGTCAACACCTACCTGGGCAGCAAGGGCCTGCTGTATCGCATCTTCCTCAAGGGCCAGGGCGGCATGCAGTGCGCCGACATCGTCTTCGATGCCGGTGGTGGCAGCGCGGCCAGGGCTGGACGCCTGGTCTACCTGCGCGCCAACACGCCCTATGCGGCCGACTTCAAGCCCAGGATGTACCAGTAAGCCAGCACCGACAACCACAACACATCAACCGGGGAGCCCCTCAATGAAAGAATTCTTCGACACCTATCCACTGGCGGCCTGGAGCGTGGTGAGCGTTCTCATGGCAGCCGTCGTCATCATGACCCTGTGGGAGCAGGTCAAATGGTGGTGGTTCAACACCTGGGTCCGCTTCCCGCTGGTGGGCCGCATCGCCCGCCTATCGCGCGACCTCAACGAAGACTCCAGCCTGCCCGGCTGGCACAAGGGCGAAAGCACGCTGTGCCTGGAATACAAGAAATTCATCCACATCCAGGACGAGCATGACTTCAACGAAAAGGTCACCTATCTGACCAAGTCCGGCGACAACGGCCGCAAGGCCACGCCCAACTGGATCTGGCTGCTGACGATCTCGATGGTGTTCGTCGAAGCGATGGGTTTCTCCTACGTGCTGGCGGGCTACACGCTGCCGGGTGCCAGCGAGAACCTGCAGCAGACCGGGGCTTACGGTATCGCTTTTCTGATCTCGGTGATCCTGGTCGCCTTCACCCACCTGGCCGGACATGAGCTGTACAAGTCCGAGCGCGTCAACCTGGCGCGCCGCCAGTGGAACGAGGCAGGCCGCAAGCAGGAACTCTTCACCGGCACCATTCCGCTGGCCCGCCCGCAATCCAGCGACGACCACAAGCCCACCTTCACCCAGCTGTGCAACCGCGTGGGCTCGCACCCCAGCTACAAGATCACGGTGCTGACCGTGATCTTCGTGCTGCTGGTGGCCAGCCTGGCGACCTACGTCCGCGGCCAGGTGCTGGAGCGCGAGCTGGAAGCACGCGTGACCCTCAGCAGCAATCAGGCCGGCAATGTGGCACGCTCCGCAGCGGGCAGCCTGGACATGTCCGCTACCAATGTGCGACTGCCGGCCGACGATGATGCCGCCAACCGCGCCGCCGACCGCAAGGCCGTCAGCGACGAGGCCGACATCGACCGTCACGGCGGCTGGGCGACCTTCATCGTGCTGGCGTTCGTGTTCGTGTTCCTGCAGATCCTGGGCGTCATCTTCGGCTATCGCTGGGGCTTTGCCGGCGAGAACAGTGCCGAAGCCTATCGCGACATCGGCAGCGGCCGCTATTCCAGCTACAGCGCCGTGCGTGAACACTATCGCCGCATCGCCGACACCGCCCAGGCCAGCCTGGCCACGCTGCAGCAGAAAATGATGATGCACAACAGCACGCATGGCACGTCCGGCCAGCACCTGAGCAAGACCTTCCGCGACTTCATGCAGCAGACCCGCCTGGCCGATGCCGCCGAACGCCAGAGCGAACGCGACTTTGCGCAGACGGTCGCGGCCCAGCAGGCGACGCCCTTGCACGTTCCCGCCCACCCTGCGGCAGCGGCCGCCCCGGTGGCTGCACCGGCCGTGGTGGCAGTGGCTGCAGTGGTGCAAGCCCCTGCCGCCCCCGCTGGCACCGACAGCCTGCCGGACGTGATGGCGCGCCTGGATGCGCTCGGTGAAGACAAGGAAGCCAAGAAGAAGCTGATGGCGCAATTGCCCGAGGCACTCAACATGGCCGTGCGGGAGGAACTCAAGCGCCGCAAGGACGAGCGCGAACGCAAGGCACGCGAGGCTGATGCCGAACTGGAGGATCTGCTGTGAGGAACTGGTCTGCCCTCGTCCTGGCCGCCAGCCTGCTGGGCGGCAACGCCTGGGCTGGTGCCATCGATGCCATCCCGACCTGCTACGACAACAAGCTGGTGGGGACGGCCCCGGCTGTCGTGGAGTCCGAACTGTTCGTGGTCATCGACCAGACCACCCTGCTCGATGGCGGTCTGAAACAGTCAGTGGCCGACAACCTGAAGCCTTTCCTGGCAGCGGGCAACGCATTCCAGATCATCACCTTCTCCGCCTATACCCAGGGCCATTACACGGAAGTGCTGGCCTCCGGCAAGCTGGATGCGCCGATGGAGGCCAGCCGCCGCAATGATGTCTCCAAGACTGCGCTGGCCAAGTTCGACCAGTGCTTGGCGCGCCAGCCCCAGCTGGCGGCGCAGGTCGCCGGCGGGGCCTTGCGCGCTGCCTTCGATGGCACCAGCGGCGAGATCGCCAAGTCCGACGTGCTGGCCAGCCTCAAGTCAATTGCCGAACTGAGCCGCAAGTCCAAGGCGCGCAACCGCATCGTGCTGCTAGTCTCGGACATGCTGGAGAATTCCTCGGTGTCCAGTTTCTACGCCGACCGCGGCCACAGCGTGCGCAAGATCGACCCGGCCAAGGAAATGCAACTGGCCGAACAGAATCAGCTGCTGGGCGACTTCGGCGGGGCGCGCGTGTATGTGATCGGTGCCGGGCTGCTGTCCGAGGATGGCAAGAAGAGCAAGAGCTATCGCGATCCCAAGACCATGCAGGCGCTGGCCGGTTTCTGGAAGACCTATCTGGAAAAGTCCGGTGCCCAGCTGGTGGAGTTCGGCCAGCCGGCGCTGCTGAGCCCGATTCGTTGAGCTAGCCAACGATACAAGCTCGTCAGTTGCCCTAACCTGAAGGTATAGTACGGCTCGCCATATTTTCTTATATTGCGAGAAAATCAACCTCAATAATCCAAGAATCAGGGGAATCATGAATCAACTCCAGATGTTCAAAGCCGGCATCCTGCTTGCCGTTTCCATCGTACTGACCGGTTGCGCTACCAGTCGCAGCGAGATCAAGCTGAGCGAACCATCAAGCGCCGCTGCCACCAAGGCCGCAGTGGCCTCCAAGAACAAGACGGTATTGCTGCGGGAAGTCTTCGATGAACGCGTCTTCGAAGATGCCCCCTCGTCGCCGAGCACTCCTTCGCTGGGCTTCGAGGGCTCTGCAAAAAGCACCGCCGAGATCAAGGCGCGGGCGATCGGTCGCAAGCGCAACGGCTTCGGCAAGGCGCTGGGCGATGTGCTGCTGGAAAATGGCATGACGGTGAGCCAGGTGATGCGCAAGAACATCACCACCAGCTTGCAAGAGGCCGGCTTCAAGGTGGCGGCCAATGCTGCTGACGCAGGCGAGGCCCCCATCGTCATCGATGCCCATGTGAAGAAGTTCTGGGCCTGGTTCACCCCTGGTTTCTGGGCCGTCAGCGTGGGAACGCAGATCTCGACTGATCTGGTGGTGCAGAACAAGAACATGCCCATCGTGATCAACATCGAAACATCGGAAAACCATATGGCGGTCACCGAAGGCGTCTGGATCGAGGACATCGACAAGGCGCTCGTGAAGTACCGTTCCGAAGCCACCGGCCGATTCATGGACATGAACTGAACCACAGCAGCTGCTGCAGCTGGTCGAGCAACTAAACAACGGGAGTCTCAGGACTCCCGTTTTGTTTCCGCAAAGAAAATGGTTGCCCGTCAGCGCCCCGGCCAACGCTGCGCTTGGCCGGTTTGGCGCGCCGTTCCCTTATAATGGATGGTTTCGCAAAAACACACGTCAAATCATGGAATTAGCCAAGTCGTTCGAGCCCGCCGAGATTGAGAAATTCTGGCGCGAGGAGTGGGAAAAGCGCGGTTACTTCGCCGCCACCACCGACGCGGAGAAGCCCTCGTTTTCCATCCAGCTGCCGCCGCCCAATGTGACCGGCACCCTGCACATGGGTCACGCGTTCAACCAGACCATCATGGATGGCCTGACGCGCTACCACCGCATGCGCGGCTACAACACCGCCTGGATCCCCGGCACAGACCACGCCGGCATCGCCACCCAGATCGTGGTGGAACGCCAGCTGGATGCGCAGAAGGTCTCGCGCCACGACCTGGGCCGTGAAAAATTCGTCGAGAAGGTGTGGGAGTGGAAGGAGAAATCCGGCTCCACCATCACCGGCCAGATGCGCCGCATGGGCGCCTCCACCGACTGGGCCCGTGAATACTTCACGATGGACCCGAAGATGTCCAAGGCCGTCACCGAAGTCTTCGTGCGCCTCTACGAGCAGGGCCTGATCTACCGTGGCAAGCGCCTGGTGAACTGGGACCCGGTGCTGGGCACCGCCGTCTCCGACCTGGAAGTGGTGTCGGAAGAAGAAGACGGCTCCATGTGGCACATCAAGTACCCGCTGGCCGATGGCAGCGGCCACATCGTGGTGGCCACCACCCGTCCGGAAACCATGCTGGGCGACGTCGCCGTGGCCGTGGACCCGACCGACGAGCGCTACGCCGCGCTGGTGGGCAAGATGATCAAGCTGCCGCTGGTGGGCCGCGAGATCCCCATCATCCAGGATGAATACGTCGACAAGGAATTCGGCACCGGCTGCGTGAAGATCACCCCGGCGCATGACTTCAACGACTACCAGGTGGGCGCACGCCACAACCTGGAAATGATCAGCGTCTTCACGCTCAAGGCCACCATCAACGAGAACTCGCCGGAGAAGTACCAGGGCCTGGACCGCTTCGAGGCGCGCAAGCAGATCGTGGCCGACCTGGACGCGCTGGGCCTCTTGGAACTGGTCAAGCCGCACAAGCTGATGGTGCCGCGTGGCGACCGTACCGGCGTGGTGATCGAGCCGATGCTGACCGACCAGTGGTTCGTCGCCATGAGCAAGCCGGCGCCGGAAGGGACCTTCTTCCCCGGCAAGTCGATTGCCGAAACGGCGCTGGAAAAGGTCTCCTCGGGCGAGATCAAGTTCGTCCCCGAGAACTGGACCAACACCTACAACCAGTGGCTCAACAACATCCAGGACTGGTGTATCTCACGCCAACTGTGGTGGGGCCATCAGATCCCGGCCTGGTACGACGAGGATGGCGGCATCTACGTCGCCCGCACCGAAGAAGAAGCGAAGAAGCAAGCCGGCGGCAAGGCCGTCAAGCGCGATGAAGATGTGCTCGACACCTGGTTCTCTTCCGCGCTGGTGCCCTTCTCCACCCTGGGCTGGCCGGAAGAAACGCCGGACTACAAGCTGTTCCTGCCGTCGTCGGTGCTGGTGACGGGTTTCGACATCATCTTCTTCTGGGTGGCGCGCATGGTCATGATGACCACGCACTTCACCGGCAAGGTGCCTTTCGATACCGTCTACGTTCACGGCCTGGTGCGCGATGCGTCTGGCCAGAAGATGTCCAAGTCCAAGGGCAACACCCTGGACCCGATCGACCTGATCGATGGCATCGGCGTGGATGAACTGGTGGCCAAGCGCACCGTCGGCCTGATGAATCCCAAGCAGGCGGCCAGTATCGAGAAGGCTACCCGCAAGGAATTTGCGGACGGCATTCCGGCCTTCGGCACCGATGCGCTGCGCTTCACCTTCGCCTCGCTGGCGACCCTGGGCCGCAACATCAACTTCGACCTGAACCGCTGCGAAGGCTATCGCAACTTCTGCAACAAGCTGTGGAACGCCACCCGCTTCGTGCTGATGAATACCGAAGGCCAGGACTGCGGTTTCGACGGCCACGAGAAGGGTGTCTGCGACAAGGAAAAGCTGCAGTTCTCCAAGGCTGACCGCTGGATCGTGTCGCTGCTGCAGCGTACCGAGGCCGAAGTCGAAAAGGGCTTTGCCGACTACCGCTTCGACAACATCGCCACCGCCATCTACAAGTTCGTCTGGGACGAGTACTGCGACTGGTACCTGGAAATGGCCAAGGCCCAGATCCAGAGCGGCAATGAAGCGCAACAGCGCGCCACCCGCCGCACCCTGCTGCGCGTGCTGGAAAGCGTGCTGCGCCTGGCCCATCCTGTGCTGCCCTTCATCACCGAGCAGCTGTGGCAAAGCGTGGCCCCGCTGACCGATCGCAAGCCGGATCCGGCGGGCGATTCCATCATGCGCCAGGCCTATCCGCGTCCCGACCTGGAAAAGATCGATACCGATGCCGAAGCCTGGGTCGCCCAGTTCAAGGCCTACACCGATGCCTGCCGCAACCTGCGCGGCGAGATGCAACTGGCGCCGTCGCTGCGCGTGCCGCTGATCGTGGAAGCCGCCGATGCGGCGGCCGTGGAATCCTTCCTGCCTTACCTGCAAGGGCTGGTGCGCCTGTCGGAAGCCACGGTCGTGCCGCAGCTGCCGGAGTCACCGGCACCGGTGGCCATCGTCGGCGAAGTCAAGCTGATGCTGAAGGTGGAAATCGATGTGGCCGCCGAACGTGAACGCCTGGGCAAGGAAGTCACTCGCCTGACCGGCGAGATCGCCAAGGCCAATGGCAAGCTGTCCAATGAAAGCTTCGTGGCCCGTGCGCCCGAAGCCGTGGTGGCGCAGGAGAAGGAGCGTGTCGCCAACTTCAGTGCTACGCTGGAAAAGGTGAAGGAACAACTGGCCAAGCTGAAGTAAGCGCGCCTGTTTCTTCATAAAGCCGTCGTCCCTTGCAGGGCGACGGCTTTTGTTTTTTCTGCTTGCCTTGCGGCGCGGGCTTGTCTAGACTGGATCGAAAAAATTAGAACAATCGTGCTTTTTTATGGCATTCGACTTGATAACAGGAGACCAGCATGAACCGTATTTCCTCCCCTTCCCGCCTGGCCACGCTGTCGCTGCTGGCCGCCACTTTGCTGGCCAGTGCTGCCGCCTGGGCCGATGGCTCGCCGGTGGGCTTGTGGAAGAGCATCGATGACGCCACCGGCAAGCCCAAGGCGCTCATCCGCATCAGCGAGAACAATGGCGAACTGAGCGGCAAGATCGAGAAGCTGTTCCGTGCGCCGGAAGAAGACCAGAACCCTGTCTGCCAGAAGTGTGAAGGCGAGCTCAAGGACAAGCCGGTCATCGGCATGACCATCCTGTCGGGCCTGAAGAAGGACGGCGAGGAGTACAACGGCGGTCAGATCATCGATCCGGCCAATGGCAAGGTCTACAAGAGCAAGCTGACGGTGGTCGACGACGGGCAAAAGCTCAATGTGCGCGGTTATGTCGGCATGCCCATGCTGGGCCGCACCCAGACCTGGCTGCGGGAGCAGTAACGCCGGCGCGTCAGGCCGGACGTGAAGCTTTGAGCACGTAACGGTCCAGCTCGCGGGCGAAGGCGCGGCCGTCGCTGGCGCTGAAGGCGGCCGGGCCGCCGGTCTCGACGCCGCTGCTGCGCAGCTCTTCCATGAAATTGCGGGTGCTGAGGTGATGGCCGATGTTCTGCGCCGTATAGAGCTCGCCGCGCGGATTGAGCGCCAGCGCGCCCTTGGCCACCACGTCGGCGGCCAGCGGAATGTCGGCGGTGATGACCAGGTCGCCGGGTTCACACTGGCGGGCGATTTCCTTGTCGGCCACGTCGAAGCCGGCCGGCACCACCATGGATTTGATGTAACGCGAAGGCGGTGTGCGCAAGGGGCGGTTGGCCACCAGCGTCACGATGATCGTGGTGCGGTCGGCCACCCGGAACAGCATGTCCTTGATGACACCCGGACAGGCATCGGCATCCACCCAGATCGCCATCAGTGCGCGTTCGCCTGCGTCAGACGAAGGACACGGTCAGGCCCGGCAGGGTCACGCCCGAGAAAGCCGTGGTCCAGGTCTGGCCGGGTTCGATGGGACAGGCGTCGGTCCACGTCCCGGTGCTGATGATCTCGCCGGCCTGCAGCTGGCGGAAGCGGGTCTGCTTCTGCAGCAGCTGGTGCAGGTGCCACAGGGCGTGCAGGGGGCTGTCCATCTCGTCATTGCAGAAGCCGGCGGCACGCAGCACGCTGGACGACTCCGTGTTGCAGGACAGGGATACGCTGGCGCTGGCCAGGATCTGCGGCAGGTGGTGTTTGGTTGCCGAAGACAGCACGTGCGGCTCGCCCACGATCAGGGTGCCATGTAACCCGAAGGCAGCAATTGAATCGGCTACCGTGAATTCCCAGTTGGGGAAGGGACAGACCACGATTTCGAAGCCATGCGCCATCCACTCCAGGCAATCGGCCAGCTCCAGCAGCGATGCGCCGGGGGCCGGGGTCTTGCCGAGCTTGAAGACGATCTCGGGTTCGATACGCGGCTGCACGGCCCCGGTCAGCGATTGCGCGCCGTAGTTGTCGTCGGCGAAGCGGACCGTGGCGTCGTACATCGGTGCCCAGGTTGGAATGCGCGCTTCATCGATGATGCCGTAGCGCTCCCAGTTCTTGCGCACCACAAAGCCGATCTTGCGGCCGATAGGATGCTCGCCTTGGGCAACGCGGATATTGCGGATGTTGTGGGCGATTTCGTAGGCGTCTTCGACCGACAGCGGCTCGGACTCGGAAATGCGCGGGATGATGCGGGACTGAGCGCGGGCATCCAGCAACTGATGCGCGTAGCGGAGGGCTTGGCTCGACATTAGCATGGAGGGCTCACATCGAAAGATAGTGAATAGCTATCCATTGTCGATGACGATTAATTTTTGCACAAGCAAAAACTCGCTTTTATACGAGATCTGACGAAAATTTCATCAGATTGACCTGCTCCGCGTCATGCTGTTTTTCAGTGGCTGCAACAGTCCTGTCCAGCTTGAGAATGGCAGAGCTCATGCGCCCCAGAGTTCACCGTTCGGGCCGGTTTGCGGCGCAGTCACGCCGAAATGCTGATAGGCCAGGCCCGTGGCGATGCGCCCGCGCGGGGTGCGCTGCAGGTAGCCTTGCTGGATCAGGTAGGGCTCCAGCACGTCTTCGATGGTGTCGCGTTCTTCACCGATGGCCGCCGCCAGGTTGTCCAGCCCGACCGGGCCGCCGCCGAACTTGAAGAGCACGGCCTCCAGCAGCTTGCGGTCCATCAGGTCGAAGCCGACCGGGTCCACGTCCAGCATCACCAGGGCGGCATCGGCCATCTCGCGGGTGATGCGGCCCTCCCCCTTGACCTCGGCATAGTCGCGCACGCGGCGCAGCAGGCGGTTGGCAATACGCGGGGTGCCCCGGCTGCGGCGGGCGATTTCCAGCGCGCCTTCCTCGACGATGGGCGCATTGAGCAAGCCGGCGCTGCGCGTGACGATGCGGGCCAGCTCGGGCGGGGTGTAGAACTCCAGCCGGGCGACGATGCCGAAACGGTCGCGCAGCGGATTGGTCAGCATGCCGGCGCGGGTAGTGGCACCGACCAGCGTGAAAGGCTGCAGGTCCAGGCGCACCGAACGGGCGGCCGGGCCTTCGCCGATCATGATGTCGATCTGATAATCCTCCAGCGCCGGGTAGAGGATTTCCTCCACCACCGGCGACATGCGGTGGATCTCGTCGATGAAGAGCACGTCATTGGCTTCGAGATTGGTCAGCAGCGCGGCCAGGTCGCCGGCGCGCTCCAGCACGGGGCCCGAGGTCTGGCGCAGGTTCACGCCCATCTCGCGGGCGATGATGTGGGCCATGGTGGTCTTGCCCAGGCCGGGCGGGCCAAACAGCAGGGTGTGGTCGAGCGGCTCGCCGCGCTTGCGGGCAGCCGAGATGAAGATTTCGAGCTGGGATCGCACCTTTTCCTGGCCGACATATTCGTCCAGTTGCTTGGGCCGCAGGGCGCGCTCGACGGCTTCCTCGTTGGCCGAGGCCGGGGTGGCGGAGATGATGCGCTGTTCGGAGAAATCGTCGGTCTGGATGCTCATGCTCTAATCCTTGTCTGGCCGGGCTCAGCCCTTGGAGAGCGCCTTCAGGGCCAGCTTGATGCCGTCCGAGACGCTGCTGTCCTTGGGCACCTGCTTCATGGCCAGGGTCGCTTCCTTGTCCGAATAGCCCAGCGCCAGCAGGGCATTGAGGATGTCGGCGGAGGCGTCGCTGTGGACCACGCCGGCCACCGCGCCAAGATCGGCACCGAGCTTACCCTTCAGTTCCAGCAGCAGGCGTTCGGCGGTCTTCTTGCCGATGCCGGGCACGCGGGTCAGACGGCCGGCTTCCTGCAGGGTCACGGCCTGGGCCAGGTCGGCCACCGACATGCCGGAGAGGATGGACAGCGCCGTGCGCGCGCCCACGCCGGAAATCTTGATGAGCTCCTTGAACGTATTGCGTTCTTCGGCGGTCCCAAACCCGAACAGGATGTGCGCATCCTCGCGGATGGCCAGATGGGTCAGCAGCGTGACCTTCTCGCCCAGGCCCGGCAGGTTGTAGTAGGTGCTCATGGGCACGGCCACTTCGTAACCGACGCCCTGGCAGTCGACCAGCAGGTTCGGGGGGATTTTTTCTAGAAGAATTCCGGAGAGGCGACCGATCATGGCGTCAGGGATGTGCGTGGGAGGCAGCTTCTGTGATAATCCCGCGATGATACAGCACTGTTCGGATAAACAGTATCCAAGCCACCCTCAGAGATGAAGACAAAGGAAAAACATGGCCGGTAGCGCCTTCTTCGCATTGATTGACGACATCGCCACCGTGCTCGATGACGTTTCCCTGATGACCAAGGTGGCCGCCAAGAAGACGGCCGGCGTGCTGGGCGACGACCTGGCCCTCAATGCCCAGCAGGTCGCGGGCGTGCGCGCCGAACGGGAATTGCCTGTGGTCTGGGCGGTCGCCAAGGGTTCGTTGAAGAACAAGGCCATCCTGGTACCGGCGGCGCTGGCCATCAGTGCCTTCATCCCCTGGGCGGTGACGCCGCTGCTGATGCTGGGGGGCGCTTTCCTCTGCTTTGAGGGCTTCGAGAAACTGGCCCACAAGTATCTTCCGCACGATGACGAGCATCATGAAATCGCGGCCAAGGCGGCGGAGGACGTCGATCCGCTGGTCTACGAGCAGGAAAAGATCAAGGATGCCGTGCGCACCGACTTCATCCTCTCGGCCGAGATCATCGCCATCACCCTGGGTACCGTCGCAGGTGCGCCCCTGCAGCAGCAGATCACGGTACTGGTGGGCATTGCCCTGATCATGACGGCGGGCGTGTATGGGCTGGTGGCCGGTATCGTCAAGCTCGATGACGGCGGCCTCTATCTGGTGCAGCATGCGGGCGCGAGCGCCTGGGGACGCTTCAAGGCCGGTATCGGCCGGGCAGTCCTGGCGGCCGCACCGAAGATGATGCGCAGTCTGTCGGTGATCGGGACGATTGCCATGTTCATGGTCGGCGGCGGCATCCTGACCCACGGCCTGCCCTTCGCGCATCACGCCATCGACGCGGCGGCGCAAGCAGTGGAGGCTATCGCGGTCGTCGGACCGATCCTCGGGGCGATCACCCCGGCGGTCTTGAATGCCCTCTTCGGCGTGGTCGCAGGGGCAGTGGTGCTGGTGGTGGTGAAGCTGGCGCAGCGCGTGCTGTCGCTCTTCAAGAAAAAAAGCTAACCGACCAGACGCCCGCCGCGCATGCGGATGCCCTTGCGCGCCAGCGCCGGGGCCAGCGCGCCGAGGTCCGACAAGACCCCTCCCCCATGCGCATGGCAGATCGCCACGCCCAGCGCATCGGCGGCGTCGGTGCCCGGCAGGCCGGGCAGCTTCAGCAGCCGCGCCACCATCTCCTGCACCTGCGCCTTCTGGGCGCGTCCGTGGCCGGCTACGGCCTGCTTGACCTGCAAGGCGGTGTATTCGGCTACCGCCAGGTCGGCTGCCACCAGCGCGCAAATGGCCGCGCCGCGCGCCTGCCCCAGCAGCAGGGTGGATTGCGGATTGACGTTGACGAACACTTTTTCGATGGCCGCGCAGTCCGGTGCATACGACTTCACCACTTCGCCGACACTGGCCAGGATCACCTTCAGGCGTGAAGGCAGGTCGCCATCCGGCGTCTTGATGGTGCCGGAAGCGATATAGGAGAGCGTGTTGCCCTGCTTGTGGATGACCCCGAAACCGGTGGTGCGCAAGCCAGGGTCGATACCGAGGATTTTCATGCCCGCCAGTCTAACCGATCAGGCGGGCATCCCGCGTCAGAACAAGACGCCCTGCCCCGGATCCGGCATTTTCTGGCGCGTGCGGCGCTGGGTGGTCGAGGGCAGGCCGCTTTTGCGCGAGCCGTGCTTGTCCTGGATGGCATCGGCTTCCGCCCGCGCGGTACTGCTGCTGCGCTGGCCGTAGAGAGCATCCTTGGCCTGCTTGAGAGCCGTCTTCTCGTCCACGATGGGGTCGGGATAAGCCGCCGTGCCGAGTTCCGGCACCCAGCGCCGCACGTACTCGCCCAGCGGATCATGATCGCGCGCCTGCTTGGCCGGCGAATAGATGCGCAGGGTGTTGATGCCGGTGGTGCCGGATTGCATCTGCATCTGGCTCCAGTGGATGCCCGGTTCGAAATCCAGGAACTGCCGCGCCAAAAACAGCCCCGGCGCACGCCAGTGCAACCACAGGTGATAGGCGGCAAAGCTGACCAGCATGGCGCGCATGCGGAAGTTGAGCCAGCCGGTGGCGCACAGCTGGCGCATGCAGGCATCGATCATGGGATAGCCGGTACGGCCTTCGCACCAGGCATCGAAACGCGCCTGCGCCTCCGCACCCCACGGACCGCCATCGCCCGGACGCAAGCCATCCAGCGAACGCGCCACATTGCGCCATTCGATATCGGGCTGGTCTTCCAGCTTCTGCATGAAGTGGCAATGCCAGCGCAGGCGACTGGAGAATCCGCGCAGGCCATAGGCCAGCGCGCGGTCGGCCGTGTGTTCGATGGCCAGCTCGGTAGCCTGGTGCACGCTGCGCATGGAAATGGTACCGAAGGCCAGATGCGCGCTGAGCCGGCTGCAGGCGTCGGGTGCGGTCAGCGGACTGGACATGCCGCGCCGGTAATCGCGCCCGCCGCCGCCGAGGAAGGCGCGCAGCGTATCCCACGCTGCCGCCTCGCCGGCGGGCGGTTGCAGGCGCACCTCGGGCAAACCCAGTGCGGTCAATGTGGGCAGCTTGTCGGGCTGCATCCCTTGCGGCGCACGAAAGCCGCCAGGATTGGCAATCTGCACCGCCTCCATGCGCTGCACCCAGCGCGCGGCCCAGCCATCGCGGCTGCGCAGGCGGCGCACCACGCCGGTTTGTGGAAACTCCTGCCACTGCACGCTCTGGATGCGGCTCCAGCGGTTCACCGAAATATCGCGGGCATAGCTCCAGGCAGGGCCGGTTTCTTCGTGGCTGAAGAGATGGGTCACGCCCCATTCGCGACGCAGAGATTCCAATACCTGCACCGCCTCACCAATGCGCAGAAGCAAAGGCAGGCCGCGTTGCTTCAATTCGATCTGCAAGGGGGCGAGGGAACGCAACAGGAAATCCACATGACGCGGATCGCATTCAAAACTCTGCAGCCATGCAGGCTCGATGATGAAGACAGCAAACGCACGCTCACACCGCGCCGCCTCGGCCAGCGCCGCGTGATCGCGCAAGCGCAGGTCGCGCTTGAACCAGACCAGGCCGACGCTCATGTCAGCCTCGGTCCTGACGGCGTTCGAGCCGCACCACCAGCCGTTGCACGGCCGGACGCACGCGCAGGAAGCCGCGATAGCTGCGCTCCATCAGCCACAGCATGCCGGGCAGACGCGCCAGCCGGGCCAGCCAGCGCCATCCCGGCAAGGTGGCCCACAACTGCACGAAGGCTTCGGCACCGCTGAAGACCACGCCATCAGCGCGACGCACATGGAAGCGCGCCAGCAACTGCTCGCGCGTCATGCCCGCAGGAAGCTCTGTGGCGGGCACATCCGTGCGGCTGATATCGCAAAAGCGCAGCGGGGCATCCTCCGCGCCGCGCTGGTACACGCCGATCTCGCGCCGGCACAGCGGACAGGCACCGTCATACAGCACGGTAATCTCTTCCTGTGGCGGACGAGGGTCAGGGTCAGGCTCCGCCATCGCGCCGCTCCTTGCGCTCGGTGCGCGCCAACAGCTCGGCGGCGCTCTGCAGGCCTTGCGTGCTGCGACGCCACCACTGGGTGAACAGGTCGCTGGGCTTGTCCACCACCGGGAACAGTTCCGGTGCTGCCACGCATTGCGCCCACAGCGGCAGCCAGGGGGCCAGATGCGGATCGGCCACACAGCGAACGCTGCGGGCAGTCTTGAGGGCACGGCCGACAGTGGCGGCGTCGCCGTGCCAGCACAGCGAGGTCAGCTCGCGCATGCGCGTACCGACGAACTCCCAACGGCGCTGGTCCCACGGCCAGAGCAGATGGAAGTCAGACAGATACAGTCCCACCACTATGGTGTCAGCCGGCAGATCGGCGGGCAACTCGCCCAGGCTCCACGGATGGACCAGCCAGACATCGCGTCCGGCCACGGCTTGCGCCTCCGGGGTCAAACTGCCCAAATGTTCAGGTGGCACCGGCAGCAGGGCCGGCTCCTTGCAGCGTTCCCGCGCGCGCTGGGCGGGTTCGGCGGCCACCGGGTCGGGATTGAGGGCGATTTCGCCCAACACTTCATATGAGGTGTCTACCACCGTGCCTGGGCTGTGCCACTCGGCCGGGGCGTACTTGGCCACGTTCTCGGCATTGAACAGATAAGGCTTGTGGCTGCCGGTCCCGGCCACCCACTGCCAGCTCAGATGATTGCTGGCCAGGTCGCCATCCAGCAGATGGCCGACCATCCAGTCCGCCCCCGCACGCCAATGCACCTTGCGCAGATGCACCACATAGCTGGCCAGCCACATGCGCGCATGGTTGTGCAGGGTGCCGGTGGCATACAGAGTGCGCACGGCCTGGTCGATCACCGGCAGGCCGGTGGCAGCTTCGCGGATATCGGCCGGCAGTTCGCGCGCATAGGCCGACTCCGGCAGCGGGCCGGCGTGCAGTGAATCGAAGATGCGCGCCCCGCGCCTGGCCCACACGTAGCGATAGAAGGCACGCCAGCCCAGCTCATAGACGAACTTGTGCTGCACATCCAGCGTCTGGCGGCTGCACACGCCCGCCAGCACCTCGCGCAGGCTGACGAAGCCGTGCGTGAGATACGGCGACAAGCCCGTCACGGCACCGTCAAGACTGTTGCGGGTGCGGGCATAAGCACCGGGACGCACGGCGGCGATGCGCTCGCGCGCGGCGGCCAGGGTCGGCAGCAAGGGCAGCAGCGCCAGCGGTCGTGGTGCAGGAACCGCAGCGACAGCAGCAGGGGCGGCGGGTGCGTCTTCCGGGGAAGGGGTATCCAGCACCAGGTCGAATTGATGTTTGCGATACATGGCTCGACTCCTCAAAGGCCAGGGTGGGCGCGCTTGCGGCGGCAGGCTTCGGAACAGTATTTGACCTCGTCCCAGTTCTTGGCCCAGGCGCGCCGCCAGGTCATGGGCAGGCCGCACACGGCGCAGGGCTTGCTGGGCAAGTGCGCCTTGTTGCCGCGATGTCCGGTGACTTGGCTTTTCTGTTTCATGACTCAGGATTGTACTGAATAAATGCGTCACACTTGACTCATGACGCCAAATTAGCGTCTATAATCTGTGTCAAACATGATTCACCGGAGCCCATCATGAGCCTTGCGCAATCGACCTCTTCCCCGGCCCTTGCGGCCGACAAACCTGCTGGCGAAGCCTTGCGCCGCACTGGCGCGGTGGCGCGCATGCTGCGCATGCCGGTGGCCACGCTGCGGGTGTGGGAGCGCCGCTATGCGCTGACCCAGGGCCAGCTGTCACCGAGCGGCCAGCGCCTGTATTCGGAAGCCGATGTGCGGCGCCTGGCGCTGATCCGGCAGTTGACCGAACTGGGCCACGCCATCGGCAGCCTGGCCGGACTGGATATGGATCAGCTGCAGCAAGTGGCGGCCACCCACGCGGAACTGCACGCAGCGCGCCCGACGCCACCGGAAGCGGTGCAGGGTCAATGGCGGCTGGCCGTGATCGGCTCCACCCTGGCGCAGCGCCTGGACAAACCCGGCCTGCTGCAGCGCCTGGGCCGTCCGCTGCAGTTGCTGGGCCCGTTCGAGAGCATCGAACAGGCCGCCATGGCCTTGAAGCGGGAAGAAGTGGATGCCCTGCTGCTGCACGAGCCGCAGTTGCACGCCGGCTGGCTGGGCGCGCTGGAGAGTTCGGCCCCGGCGCTGAGCGGGCTGCCGATGGCGGTGCTGTATGGATTTGCCAGCGAAGCGGTGTGCGAGACGCTGGCGGCGGTCGGCATCAGCCTGCTGCGCGCGCCGCAGCCAGATGTGGTGATCCTGCAATGGCTGCGCGGCCTGGCGGCGCTGTCTTCACCGGCGCGCGACGAAGAGGCAGGCGACAAGGCCCTGCCGCCGCGCCGCTGGGATGACAATGAGTTGATCGCCTTTGCCAACCAGTCCACCACGGTGGCCTGCGAGTGCCCGCGCCACGTGGCGGAATTGCTGATGCAGCTGTCGCAGTTCGAGCGCTACAGCGCGCAATGCGCCAACCGCAACGTGGCTGACGCACAATTGCATCAATATCTGCAGCAACTGACCTCGGAATCGCGGCAGCGGTTTGAGGCGGCCTTGACGCGCATTGCCATCCATGAAGGGATGATCAGCGAGAACAGCTGAAGCCGGCCGGCCGCATAACGACAACGCACTCGATATGAACGATCTGACGTGGGAATACGTTGAAGCGTGGATTCGCCAGAAACACGGAACCAGCCCCACAAAGGCGCTGGGAAGAGCCACCACGCTGACCGGAGACATGCACCTCACCGGCGATGAAGCCGCTGACTTCATTGATCGCTACTTCGCGGCGTTTTCCATCGATCCTGGGGACTATCGTTTCGATCGATATTTCCTCGGCGAGGGATTCAATCTCATCGAGGTGATCCACATGGCTTTGTCCAAGAAAAAGCGGGCCAAGTATGAGCGGACCCCGCTGACCTTGGGGATGCTCTACCAGGCGGCATTGGATGGGAAATGGAATTGTGCTCGACTCGAAGCACTTGGAACAGATCCAGAATACGACACACCGCCGGATGCCGGTCAATCGGGATAAGCGCCACCGGCAGGTCCATGCGCAGCCTTGCTGCTACAAGAGTGTTCACCACGAAAAACGCCCGGCATGAAGCCGGGCGTTTTCGTTGGATCTGGCAGCGATCAGTGACGGAAGTGACGGGTCCCCGTCAGCAGCATGACAACATCGCGCTCATTGGCTGCATCGATGACTTCCTGGTCGCGCATGGAGCCACCCGGGTGGATGACGCAGGTGGCACCGGCATCGACCACCACATCGAGGCCATCGCGGAACGGGAAGAAGGCATCCGACGCCACGGCCGAACCGGCCAGGGTCAGGCCGGCATTCTGCGCCTTGATGGAGGCGATGCGCGCGGAATCGATACGGCTCATCTGGCCGGCACCGACGCCCAAGGTCATGCCATTGCCGCAGAAGACGATGGCATTGGACTTGACGAACTTGGCCACGCGCCAGGCGAACATCAGGTCCTGCAATTGCTGCTGGGTCGGCTGCTTCTTGCTGACCACCTTCACATCGGCCAGCAGCACGTTCTTGGCGTCCGGCGACTGCACCAGCAGGCCACCGCCGACGCGCTTGAAATCGTAGCCATTCAGACCGGTGCCCAGCGGGATTTCCAGCAGGCGCACGTTCTGCTTGGCAGCGAAGATCTGCTTGGCTTCAGCGCTGAAGGACGGGGCGATCAGCACTTCCAGGAATTGCTTGGCCACGGCTTCGGCCGCTGCCGCGTCCACTTCGCGGTTGA
>NZ_DBIC01000016.1:0-4344 GCF_002296545.1 Herbaspirillum sp. UBA812
CCTCTAGCTGAACATCACGCTTCACACATCACGCCGTCGCGATCTTCTTGAGTATCTCCTGCAGCTGGTCGATATCGTAGGGCTTGGGCAGCGCATGCGAGGCGAAGCCGACATTGCGCGCCACCATCGCGCCATAGCCAGAGGCGAAGATCACCGCCATTTCCGGGAAGCGCTCCAGCGCGCTCCTGGCCAGGTCCACGCCGGACATGCCGGGCAGATTGACGTCGGTGAAGAGCACATCGAAACTCTGCTCGCCCAGCGCCTGCTGCGCATCCTCCGCGCTGATCACGCCGCGCGCCTGGTGGCCCAGCGTTTCCAGCAATTCGCACACCAGTTGCTGGGAGTCGATGTTGTCTTCCACCACCAGCAGACGCAGGCCGCTGGCGGACTCTGCGATGGGTTCAGCTTCCGGTGCCATCACCACGCCGCCCGCGCTGCCTGCCTGATCGAAATGCGTATCCTGGCCGTCGGGCTGGCGATGGCTGCCACCCACCGGAAGGACATGGAGCATGGCATTGGCGTCAGCACTGGCGTTGGCCTGGTCGCGCTCGCGCGTCATCTGTGCCAGTTCGATGCGATGCGCCCGGCCCGACAGCATCTGCCGGATGCGCTGCGCCAGCTGGTTGATGCGATACGGTTTGGACAGCAGCTCCACGCCCGCATCCAGCCGCCCTTCATGGACGATGGCGTCGCGCGGATAGCCGGAGGTGAACAGGATCTCGATCTCCGGCAACAACTGCCGTGCCTGGCGCGCCAGTTCGGTCACCGGCACGCTGCCGGGCATGACCACATCGGTGAACATCAGGTCGACTGGAATGCCGCTCTGCAGGATGGCCAGCGCGCGTTCGCCATTGTCCGCCTTGAGCACACGGTAGCCCAGCGAGGACAGGGTATCGATCACCGTCAGTTGCAGGTTGGGATCGTCTTCCACCACCAGGATGGTTTCGTCGCCGCCGCGCACTTCCATGTCGCGATTGTCGTCAATCACCACTTCCTGATCGATGCAGCGCGGGAAGTAGATGCGGATCGTGGTGCCCTTGCCCGCTTCGCTGTGCAGGCTGATGTGGCCCTTGCTCTGCTTGACGAAACCGTAGGCCATGGACAGACCCAGACCCGTGCCCTCACCTTCGCGCTTGGTCGTGAAGAAGGGCTCGAAAGCACGCTCGCGCACCTCGGGCGACATGCCGGCCCCGTTGTCGGAGATCTGCAGTTCCACGTAATCGCCCGGCGGCAGGTCGGCCTGCGAGAGGAAGGCCGGATCGCTCAGTTGCACGTTGTCGATCTGCAGCGTGAGCCGTCCGCCATTGGGCATCGCATCGCGCGAATTGATGGCGGTGTTGATGATGAGGTTCTCGACCTGATTGGGATCGAGCATGGTATTCCACAGATCATGCGTGATGACGGTGGAGATTTCGATGTTCTCACCCACGGCCCGGCGCAGCAGGTCATCCATGTTCAGCACCACGCGTTCCAGATTGATGCTGCGCGGCTGCAGCGGCTGGCGGCGGGCAAACGCCAGCAACTGCGAGGACAGCTTGGCACCGCGGTCGACCGCGCCAATGGCGATGCGCACGCGCTGGCGGCTGCGGTCATCCAGGCGCGGATCGGTCTGCAGCAACTGCAGGTTGCCGCCGATGATCTGCAGCACGTTGTTGAAGTCGTGCGCCACGCCACCGGTCAGTTGGCCCACGGCTTCCATCTTCTGCATCTGGCGCAGCGCCGCCTCGGCGCGGCTGCGTTCGAGGATCTCCTCGACTACGCGCTGCTCCAGCGTGTCATTGAGTTCACGCAGGGCGTCTTCAGCGCGACGCCGTTCGGTGATGTCGGTAGACACCGCGATCATGGCCTGTGGCCTGCCCTCGCCGTCGACGATGCGGCTGATGTCGCTGGAGACCCAGAACGCGCTGCCATCAGGACGCAGGTAGCGCTTTTCCAGCGTGAAGGAACTGCCGTCGGCAATGCAACGCTTGAACAGCGTCATGTTCATCGGCACGTCATCAGGATGGGTGACGTCGGCCAGGGTCATCTGCAGTATCTCGGCCTCGGTGCGGCCCAGCATGCGGCACAGCGCCTGGTTCACGCGCAGGTAGTGGCCCTCCAGGTCCAGTTCGGAGAAGCACACCGAGGCCTGGTTGAAGATGGCGGTCAGGCGATTCTCGCTCCACGACAGCGCCTGCATGCCGCGCCGCCGTTCGGTCAGATCGATGAAGGTGCACAACGCACCTTGCAGCTCACCATCCTGCCAGACCGGATGGGCCTGGTATTGCACCGGGAAACTGCTGCCATCGACGCGCAGGAAATCTTCGCTCTCCACGTGCGTGGTCACGCCGTCACGGGCGGCCTTGAGCACGGCACATTCGCCGCGCGCGCCGCTGCCATCGTCGGCTGAGGTCAGGATCACCTCGTGGATCGAGCGGCCCAGCACATCCTTCTCGCCGGCATAGCCGAGCAATTTCAGGAAGGCCGCATTGCACAGCGTGACGATGCCCTCGCGGTCGATCGAGAAGAAGCCCTGGTCGGTGGAATCCAGCAGTTGGCGCACGAAGGCATTGTTGGCCCGCACGCTGGCTTCGGAAGCGGCCAGTGCCTGCTCCATCAGCTTGCGCGAGGTGACGTCGAACACCACCCCTACATAACGCGAACCGGCACGCGGATCGTCTTGCACCACCTCGCCTTTGCGCGCCAGCCAGCGCTGTTCGCCGTCGGGGCGGGTGATGTGGTATTCGGTATATTCCAGCGGATTGCGCGGACCGCCTTCCTTGATGCGCGAGGTGCCCAGGTTCGGGTGGAATTCTTCATCGATCATGTCCACCAGTTGCTGCGAGGTGACCTCGCCTTCGGCCGGCAGACCCCACAAGCGGCGGAATCGATCCGAGACCGCCAGCTTGCCGGAGACCGGGAACCACTCAAAGATGCCGATCCCGCCCGCGCGGTCAACGATGCGCAGGCGCTCTTCGGCCACGAAGCGTTCGGTGACGTCATTGCCCTCGATGAAGATCCCGGCCACCTGGCCATCGCCCCCCTTGATGGGCTGGAACACGAAGTCCAGCACGGCCCCCTCGAAACCGGTCTCATGCGCACGCCGCAGGAACAGGCGCGCACCGCGTTCGGTATAGGTCTGCCCGGTCTGGTAGACGCGGTCCAGCAATTCGTAGAGGTTTTCGTCCAGCAGCTCGGGCAGCGCTTCCCGCGCCGGCAGGCCCAACACCGGCCGATCACCGAAGAGCTTGAAGTAGGCCCCGTTGACGCGTTCGAACACATGCTGCGGACCGCGCACCACGGCCTTGAAACTGGGCGACTGCTCCATCAGGTCGCGCAGCATGTCGGTGTGCGCCAGCGCGGCATCCAGACCGGTAGAGCGCACCAGCGTGCAGAGCACGCCGGCCACTTGCGCGGACTGATCATCGGCCGCGTCTTCCCACACCGGTACGCAAGTCAGGTCCCATTGATCGGGTGTGCCCGCTGCTGCAGCGGCATCGGGAAACAGCGATACCCGGCCCAGTTGCTGTTGCTGGCCCTTGAAGGCCGCACCGATTGCCGCTTCGCAGATGCGCGCGGCACCCCGCCACAGCGCGGACTCGCTCAGGCGCGCACCGAAGGCCGCCGGATGGGCCGTACCGATACAGGCGGCGAAGGCATCGTTGTAGAGCATCTGGCGTGCTGTGCCCCAGACCAGCAGACTCGGCAGGGGGGAATGCAGTGCGATGTTGAGAGAGGTGCGCAGGGTCGGCGACCATTGCGCCGGCGCACCCAGGGGACTTGTGGTCCAGTCGGTTGCCGTGACGATCTGCGCGGCCAGGCCTGTGCCGCGCAACCAAGAAATGTCTGCCATGTCGTGAAACTTACCTTTAAGCCTAGCTTTGAGCACCGAGGTCGGTCTCGCGAAAGACGAGGCTTGCGCCGTCATGCTCCCGCGGGTCCCTTCATTGTTGTTCGCATCCGCTTGGAGCAGGCCCGTGAAGACGGGCGCAAGCACCCGGCGCGCCTGCTGCGTGCCGCCGATGATTATACGGGAAGCCGGTGCCGCTTCCGGGGCCGCTCTCAGCCCGCGGAAAAACATCCACCGGCCGCAACACCGCATGGCACAGGCATCTGCGCAGTCTTCCTGTTTTCCTACATGAAATTGCGCCGAGCACCTACGCGCGCCCTTCCCGCAGGACGGCGCGCGAAGGGAATATTCAACTGATGCAATTGGCGCAATTGGCGCAAGGCGCGCTCAGCTGTCGGGCTGGCTTTTCTTTTTCAGCGCCCGCTCCTCACGCAGCAGGCGGTTGAGTTCGGCCAGTTCCTGTACCGCTTCCTGGGTCAGGATCACGGGCTCGTTGGGCCGGTAGGCACGGCCGC
>NZ_DBIC01000158.1:0-28174 GCF_002296545.1 Herbaspirillum sp. UBA812
TTGGTCTGGAAGGCGATGCCGTCGATCACCGTGATGATGTCGGCGATCTGGCGCGAGGAGGCATTGATGGCTTCCATGGTCGAGACCACGTTGCCGACCACTTCACCGCCCTGCGCAGCGATCCGGGAAGCATTGCCGGCCAGTTCGTTGGCGCGGCGCGCGCTTTCCGAGTTCTGCTGCACGGTCGAGGTCAGCTGCTCCATGGCCGAGGCGGTTTCTTCCAGCGCACCGGCCTGCTGCTCGGTACGGGCCGACAGGTCCTGGTTGCCGCTGGCGATCTCGGTGGAAGAAATCTTGACGGTATCGCTGCTGCGGCGCACGTCCTGCAGGATGCCGGTGATCTGGTTGACGAACTGGTTGAAGGAGCGCGAGATCTGCGTCAGTTCATCCTTGCCGTCTTCGTCCAGGCGCAGGGTCAGGTCGCCGTTGCCGGAAGACAGGCTGTCCATGGCCCGGCGCACGCGCGAGAGGCGCTGGAACACCGCCGTGGTGATCACGCTCATGATCCCCGCTGCCACCAGTGCCACCAGCACCAGCGCGATCAGCGCCGAGCGCGTGGCATTGCGCATGCCGGCGGTGACGTCGGCCTTGTCCATGGCCAGCATCAGGGTCCACTCGGTGCCTTTGATGGGGATGCCCTTGATGAGCTTGGCCGCGCCATCCAGTTGCAGCGCGCTGACCTTGTCGTCGCCGCCCAGGCTCTGCAGGCGTTCCGGGGTCAGCTCGGCATTCCACTCCTTGGCCGGCTTGTTGACCCACTGGCCATCCGGGTGCGCCAGCATCAGGCCGTCACGGTCCACCAGGAAGGCGTAGCTGGCCGGGGTCGGGTGGATGGCGCGCACCACTTCGGAGACGCCATCGAGGAACATGGCGGCCGCCACCACGCCCACGCGCTGGCCGTTCTGCATCACCGGTGCGGTGAAGGAGACCATCGGCTTCTTGGTGGCGACGTCGGTGTAGGGCTTGGTCAGCACCGGCTTGCCGGCGGCCACCGCCTGCTTGTACCAGGGACGGGCGGTCGGATCATACCCTGCCGGCAGGCCTTCGGCAGCCGAGGTAAAGGCGGTCTTGTCCTCGCGGCCGAGGGTGGTGACGTAGAAGCCGCCGCTCTTCTGCAGCAGCTTGATGACGAACACCGGATCGGCCCCCTGCACGCCTTCGGCGGCGGCTACCGTCATGGCGGTGCGGGCCGCCACCCATTCATTGATGGTGGAACCGAAACCGGTGGCCACGGCTTGAGCATTGCGTTCGATGGCGCGGTCATTGTCCGTCTGGATGATGAAGAAGGACACCGTCCCGACCACCGCCAGGCTGGCGACCAGCAGGGCGATCGTATAGAACAGGATGCGGGCTTTGATGGAGTTGAGCATGTGGAATCCCTGAAATCATTATTGTTTGGTGAACTAGGCCCTGTTCAATCTTGACGGACGGCATCCGGACCGGTGCATGAGTGTGGCCCCCGCTGCCGTGGCGGTAACCGAGGAATACAGCAGGATTTCACCGTCTGATGCGGGCTTGCCCGACCCCCGGGTGGTTCCGGGGCGATATGAAAAAAACTTAGTCGGAGTACGGTCAGACCGCCCGCTATCCCTTGCAGCAGGCGGACTGATATGAATAAAAATGAATTTTTACTAAGTTTTACAACGCCGCTCAGCGCTTGCTGACGAATTCATGACAACAGTTCGCGCAGCAGATCCTTGCGCGGGCCGGACTTGGGTTCAAAGGCCAGTGCCTGTTCCACATGCAGCAGGTGATGTTCCATCAGTTCGACGGCCTTCTCGACATCGCCCGCCCGCGCCGCCGCGATGAAGGCGCCATGTTCCTCGCTGGAGCAGGCGGCATCGCGTGTGGACTGGTAGAGCATGGTGATGAGGGCGCTGCGGCCGGCCAGCTTTTCCAGGATGTCGGTCAGCACGTCGTTGCCGACGATGCGCGCCAGCAGGATGTGGAAGTCGCTCAGCAGGGAAGAGCGCACCTGCATGTTGTCATCCTTGACGGCCTGGCGTTCCTGTTCCAGGTGCGCTTCCAGCCGGGCGTAATCCGCTTCGGTGGCGCAGGCCACGAACTGGCGCACCATGGCCGCTTCCAGCGCCCGGCGCACGAAGAACAGGTTGCGCGTCTCCTCCACCGTGGGTTTGCTGACGAAGGCCCCCTTGTCGGGGATCAGGTCCACCAGCTTGTCCTTGGCCAGCATCACCAGCGCCGCACGGATCTTGGTGCGGCTGACCTGGTACACCCGCGCCAAGGCTTCTTCGGGCAGCTTGGCACCGGGCGGCAGGCGCTGCGCGGCGATATTGGCCGCGATGTCGCTGGCGATGGCGTCGGAGCTGTCGGGTGCGGGGGCAGGGACGGAAGCGGTCATGGCTGGGGGGGACGAGTGGCTGGGAAGGCCGCCCTGCGGCGGCGCTCCATTGTAACCAGTGCAACGATGGCCAGCCAATTCCGATTCCCCGGCATCCATCGGCGGGCTCAGGCCCGGGCCGGGTTGCCGGCCACGCCCGGCAGGTCGATGACGGGCAGTTCCTCGGCCAGCGGCGTCACGTATTCGCCATTGAGCACGGCGCGGGCGCGTTGCTTGTCGATATCCTTTTCCCAGCTGGCGATGACCACGGTGGCCACGCAATTGCCCAGCAGGTTGCCCAGCGCACGGGCGATACCGATGAACCAGTCGATGGACAGCACCAGTACCAGGCCCACGACCGGAATGGCCGGGATGGTGGTCAGCGTGGCCGCCAGGATCACGATGGCCGAGCCGGGCACGCCATGTGCGCCCTTGGAGGTGACCAGGGCAATGGCCAGGATCGCCGCCAGGTCACCCCAGGACAGGTGCGTGTTGGTGGCCTGGGCGATGAACAGCGCGGCCATGGTCAGGTAGATCGAGAAGGCATCCAGGTTGAAGGAATAGCCGGTCGGGATCACCAGGCCGACGGTGGACTTCTTGATGCCCATGTGTTCCAGCTTCCTCATGATCTGCGGCAACACGCTGTCCGAGGAGGTGGTGGCCAGCACCACCACCAGCTCTTCGCGCAGGTAGCGGATCAGCTTGAAGATGGACAGCCCGCTGGCGCGCAGGATGCCGCCCAGCACCACCAGCACGAAGAAGATCACCGCACCGTAGAACAGCAGCACCAGCAGTGCCAGCTGCTTCAGGGAGCCGATGCCGTACTTCCCGACCGTGAAGGCAATCGCCCCCAGCACGCCCAGCGGTGCCAGGCGGATGAAGAAGGACATGCACTTGAAGAAGGCGTCCGAAAGCGACGACACCAGCGCCACCACCGGTGCGCCCTTGTCACCGATCAGCAGCAGCGCGCAGCCGAAGGTCACCGAGATCAGCAGCACCTGCAGCACGTCGCCGGAGGTGAAGGCGCTCACCGCGGTGGCCGGGATCAGCTTCATGATGAAGTCGGCAAAACCGGTCTCCTTGACCTTGCCGGCATTGGCCATGTAGCCCGACAGGCTGCTGGCATCCAGGTTGCTGGGATCGATGTTCATGCCCGCGCCGGGGTGGACCACCAGCGCCAGCACCAGGCCCAGCAGCAGGGCGATGGTGGTCACGACTTCGAAATAGATGATGGCCTTGACGCCCACGCTGCCGACCTTCTTCAGGTCGCTGGCACCGCAGATTCCTTGCACCACCACGCAGAAGACGATGACCGGAATGATCATCTTGATCAGCTTGATGAAGCCGTCGCCCAGCGGTTTGAGGCTTTGACCAAAATCCGGCCACAGCAGGCCGATGACGATGCCGGCCACCAGCGCCAGCACCACCTGCCCGAACAGGGACTTGAATACTTTGCTCACCGTTGTCTCCTTGACTTGTTTTATTGAAATGTTGCCAACGCAGGTGATCTTTTTTGTCGCGGTGGCGCGAGATCACTATATTGCATACAATTTTTGAATACAATAAAAAACACGAAAATTTTCGAGTCCCGCTCCATCCCGGAGCCGGTCGAGCAGAGGAGACGCGATGAACGCCATGGACCTGTCCAGCCAGCAGGCCGGCCAGCAAGCGATGCAGTGGGCCGAGCTGCTGGCGCAGCACAGTGAAGCCCCCGGCATGCTGACCCGGACCTATCTCACCCCCACGCACCAGGCCGCCGCCGCCGAGCTGACGCGCTGGATGGAGCAATCCGGCCTGCGCGTGCGGCGCGACAACGCCGGCAACGTGATCGGCCGCTACGAGGCCGCGCCCGGACATGAGCATCGTCCGGCGCTGGTGACCGGTTCGCACTTCGATACCGTGCGCAATGCCGGCAAGTACGACGGCAACCTGGGCATCGTGCTGCCGCTGGCCTGCATTGCCCAATGGCATCGTGCGGGCAAGCGTTTTGCATTTCCCATCGAGGTGATCGGCTTTGCCGAGGAAGAGGGCGTGCGCTTCAAGGCCACCCTGCTGGGCAGCCGCACCGTGGCCGGCACCTTCGATCAGGCCGTGCTGGAGAACGTCGATGGCGAGGGCATCAGCATGCGCCAGGCGATCCGGGCTGCCGGACTGGATCCGGCCGGGATTGCAGGGGATGCGTGGTCGCCCGCTTCCGTGGCGGCGTTTGTGGAGGTGCACATCGAACAGGGCCCGCTGTTGCTCAACGAGCGCTTGCCGGTGGGCGTGGTCACCGCCATTTCCGGGGCCAGCCGCTTCATGGCCGAGGTGCGCGGCCTGGCCGGGCATGCGGGGACCGTCCCGATGCACCTGCGCCGCGATGCTGCGATGGCGGCAGCCGAGATCGGGCTTTACATCGAACGGCGCTGCGGCATCAAGCCGGGGCTGGTGGGCACCATGGGCATCCTGGAAGTGGTGCAGGGCGCGGCCAATGTGGTGCCGGGGCTGGCCAGTTTTTCCATCGACATCCGCGCCGAGGAGGATGCGGACCGTCTGGCGGCGGTGGCCGACGTGCGCGCCGAGATCGAGCGCATTGCCGCGCGGCGGCAGGTCGAAATCGCTCTGCGCCAGACCCATGAGGCGGCCAGCGTGCCCTGCGCGCCGCGCCTGCAGGCGGCCTTGGCGCGGGCCATCGAGACGGCCGGCTGGCCGGTGCGCCACCTGCCTTCCGGGGCCGGTCACGACGCCATGGCCATGGCACCGCTGGGCGAGGTGGCCATGCTGTTCGTGCGCTGTGGCAACGGCGGCATCAGCCATCACCCCGACGAAACCATGAGCACCGAGGACGCCTGCATCGCTGCGCAGGTCTTCAGCCATCTGGTCGAACAATTCCAGCCCTGAGTGCGCTCAGGCTTTTTACTGAAAGATTACGGAGTTCCCATGTCCACCATCACCATCGACGGATTCAAGCTCACCGCTGCGCAAGTCGTCAGCGTGGCCCGCGCCCCTCACCTGAAAGTTGCGCTCGCCGAGTCTTCGCGAACGGCGCTCAAGCAAAGCCGCGACTACATCGAGAGCACCTGGATGCACGATGAAGCACCCATGATGTACAGCTTCAATACCGGCGTCGGTTTGCTCAAGGACACGCGCATCAAGGTCGAGCATATCGAGCTGTTCCAGACCCAGCTGATTCGTGCGCACAGCGCGGGTATCGGCGAGCCGTTCTCGGAAGAAGTCAGCCGCGCCACCATGCTGCTGCGGGCCAATGCGTTTGCATCGAATTATTCCGCGCCGCGCGTGGAAGTGGTGGATCGCCTGCTGGCCTTCATCAATGCGGGCATCCATCCGATCATGCCGCAGAAGGGATCGGTCGGCGCTTCCGGCGATCTCGCGCCACTGGCTTATCTGGCGGCGGCCATTGCCGGGTTTGATGAAGCCGAAGTGATGTATCAGGGCCAGCGCATGCGCGCCACCCAAGCCATTGAGCAAGCCGGGATAGGTTCGGTCAAATTTGATCTTAAGGCCAAGGATGCCTCGGCGCTCATCAATGGCTGTACCGCCTCGCTGGCGGTCGCCATCCTCGCCGCGCACGATGCGCGCCATCTGCTGACGGATGCCTGCCTGTCGCTCGGGCTGACGCTGGAAGCGATGCGGGCCGAGATGTCGGCCTTCGATCCGCGTATCCAGCAGGCGCGTCCGCATGCGGGCCAGATCAAGACGGCAGAAGTCATCCGCACGCTGATCAAGGGCTCCACCCGTACCACGCATGAAGCGCGCGCCGTGCAATTGCCCGATGAATTGCGCCGCACCGATATCCCCTACACCGCGCGCATTCAGGATGTGTATTCGCTGCGCTGCGCGCCGCAAGTGTATGGTCCGGTATTCGATGCACTCGACTACATCGATACCATCATCGAGAAAGAGACCAACTCCGCTACCGACAATCCGCTGATCTTCAACAAGGAAGACGGCGAAGGTTTCGAAATCATTTCCGGCGGCAACTTCCACGGCCAGTATCTGGCGCAGGCGATGGACTTGCTGGCCATGGCGATCACCGATCTGGGCAGCATCTGCGAACGCCGTATCGCGCGCCTGATCGACCCCACCCTGTCGTGGGGATTGCCGCGCAACCTGATGAGCGGCGTGCGCGGCGTCAACACGGGCTATCCGGTGGTGCAGTGTTCCATGAGTTCGCTGGTGATGGAAAACCGCACCCTGTGCATGCCCGGCAGCGTCGACAGTATCCCCTCCAAGGGCAACAGCGAGGACCACATTTCCAACTCGACCTGGTGTGCCCGCAAGGCCATGACGGTGGTGCAGAACACGCAATACATCGTCGGCGTGGAAATGCTGCTGGCGGCGCAGGCGCTGACCATGACCGAGGACTTGCTCAAGGACTTCAAGCTGGGGCAGGGTACGCAGGTGGCCTATGACGAGATCCGTCGGCAGATTCCGGCTTGCCTGGATGGCGATCGATGGTTCCACGACGACGTGCAGGCCGCGCATGGCTTCGTGGTGAGCGGGTCGGTGCGGGAGGCGGTGATCGCGGCCATCGGGACGTTCGTGTGACGGAAATGCGAGCCGAGCCATGAGAATTTGACCCCGCAGGCTCAAGTCTGACAAAAAGCTGACGTTCAGGAAGATTGAACGGCAGCTTTTTTCATTTTGGGGCAGGGCCAATGGGATTGCCTTGCGGCAATCGCATGTTGCGTGTTGTCTGCGCGCATCAGGATATCCCTGATGGCTGGATGACGCGCCCGCAGCCAGACTGCGCTCACCAGCACTCTCACACTCCATCGAGGAACACGAATGAACATCAAGAACATCAAGATCAGCGCACGACTGGCGGCCTGCTTCGGCATCCTGGTCGCGGTCATGTGCCTGATCGCGGGCGTAGGAATGCAGAGCCTGCACAGCATCAGCAAGGCTTCGCGCATTGTCGTCGAGGACCGCTACGTGAAGATCGCGTTGGTGATGGAGATCCGCGAGAACGTCAATTCGGCCGCGCGCAACCTGCGCAATGCCATGCTGGGACGCAACCCCGAGGAGGCCAAGCGCTATCTCGACCGCGGTGCGGCCAACAGCGCCAAGACCACCGAGTCCATGAACCAGATCGAAAAACTGATCAGCACGCCGCGCGGCAAGGAATTGTTCAAGGCCATTCAGGACGCGCGTGCCGCCTACAGCACGTCGCGCGACAAACTGCGCGAGCTGATCATTCAGCAGAAGAAGGAAGAGGCCACCGAGCTGCTCTTCAACGAAGTCATTCCCAAGCAGGACCGCTACTTCGACGTCCTCAACGACTTCGTCGCCTTCCAGAGAACGCTGATGGATGAAAGCGTGGCCCAAGGCCAGCAGACCAGCGATTCGGCCATCGCCCTGATGCTGGAACTGTCGGCCGTGGCCATTCTGCTGTGCGTGCTGGCAGCCTGGTGGGTCACGCGTTCCATCACGCGGCCGCTCAATGAAGCCGTGGACGTGGCCAGCGCCGTGGCGCAGGGCGACCTGACGGTACAGATCGGCGAGACCACCCGGGACGAAACCGGCAAGCTGCTGGCTTCGCTCAAGGCCATGAACCAGAACCTGCACCGCATCGTCAGCGAGGTGCGGACCGGCAGCGACACCATCAATACCGCCTCCTCCGAAATCGCCAGCGGCAACCTGGACCTGTCGTCCCGCACCGAAGAACAGGCCGGGGCGCTGGAAGAGACCGCCTCGGCGATGGAAGAACTGACCTCCACCGTCAAGCAGAATGCCGACAACGCCCGCCAGGCCAACAGCCTGGCCGCGACCGCCTCCGACGTGGCAGTGCAGGGCGGCAGCGTGGTGGGCCAGGTGGTGCAGACCATGGGCGAGATCAACGAAGCCTCGCGCAAGATCGTCGACATCATCAGCGTCATCGATGGCATCGCTTTCCAGACCAACATCCTGGCCCTGAACGCCGCCGTGGAAGCGGCCCGTGCCGGTGAGCAGGGACGCGGTTTTGCGGTGGTGGCTTCCGAAGTCCGCACCCTGGCCCAGCGCAGTGCGTCCGCGGCCAAGGAGATCAAGGCCCTCATCGATGATTCGGTCAGCCGCGTGGATAACGGCAGCCGTCTGGTGGAACAGGCCGGTGCCACCATGAGCGAAGTGGTGGCCAGCGTGCGCCGCGTTACCGACGTGGTGGCCGAGATCTCGGCGGCGAGCAACGAACAGAGCGACGGCATCGAGCAGATCAATCACGCCATCGTGCAGATGGACGAAGTGACCCAGCAAAATGCCGCCCTGGTGGAACAGGCCGCCGCCGCCGCCCAGTCCTTGCAGGAACAGTCGGGCCGGCTGGTGGAAACGGTGAGCATCTTCAAGCTCAGCAGCCATGAGATGCCGCGTGCGCAGCCCGCGCGCAAGCCGGTGCCGCCCAAGGCCAGCAGCAAGCCGGTGGCCGCCGCGCCGGCCGCACCGGCCGCACCGGCCAAAGCCGCTGTGGCAGCACCCGCGCCGGCACCCAAGGCCCTGCCCGCGAAACCGGCCGCGTCAGCCAGCGCCAAGGCCGGCGGCAAGGCCATGGCGGCCGATGACGGGGATTGGGAACAATTCTGAACTAACTATCGCAGGCTCCGGGGCCAGGTCGGTCTTCCGGACCTCACCCTGCTTTCTCAAGTATTGGCCAAAAGCGCCGTTCAGCATCTGCTGTCCGGCGCTTTTTACATGCGTCTGGCGATCCAGTGCGGCGTTGCATTCCGCCAACAATTTGCTGACAGAAAGACATGCATGTCTTCACAGCCAACAAGGGGGTAAGTATGAACATCAAAGATATCAGGATCAGTGTCCGGCTGGCCGTCTGCTTCGCCGTGCTCATCGGGGTGATGTGCGTGATCACGGGGATCGCGCTCAAGAGCCTGAACCGGGTCGAGAAGTCCACCGCCGAGATCGTCGAGGACCGTTACCAGAAGATCGCCCTGGCCAGTGACATCAGTGACAACGTCAATGGCGCCGTGCGCAGCCTGCGCGATGCCTTGCTCGGCCGCACGCCCGAGGAATCGGCGAAGTACACGGAACAAGGGCAGGCCTTCAGCGCCAAGACCGGCAAAGCGCTGGCGCAGATCGAGAAACTGCTTACCAGCCCGCGCGACAAGGACATGCTCAAGATGGTCATGGATGCCCGCAATGCCTACACGCCCTCGCGTGACAAGCTGCGGGAACTGATCAAGCAGAACAAGAAGGAAGAGGGCACCGAATTGCTCTTCAAGGAAGTCGTGCCCGTCCAGGACAAATACCTCAAGGCGCTCGATGACTTCGTGGCCTACCAGAAGACCATGATGGACGAGAGCGTGGGCCAGGGCAAACAGACCGCCAGTTCCGCCACCAGCCTGATGCTGCTGCTCTCGGGTGTGGCCATCCTGATCTGCGTCGCTGCCGCCTGGCTGGTCACGCGCTCCATCACGGGTCCGCTCAACCAGGCCGTCAGCATCGCCGGTGCGGTGGCGCAGGGCGACCTGACGGTGCGCATCGAGGCCACCACCAAGGATGAGACCGGCACCCTGCTGGCCTCACTGAAGTCCATGAACGAGAACCTGCATCGCATCGTCACCCAGGTCCGCCAAGGGACCGATGCCATCACCACCGCGTCGAAGGAAATCGCCAGCGGCAACCTGGACCTGTCCTCGCGCACCGAAGAGCAGGCTGGCTCGCTGGAAGAAACCGCCTCGGCCATGGAAGAGCTGACTTCCACCGTCAAGCAGAATGCCGACAACGCCCGCCAGGCCAACACCCTGGCCGCCACCGCCTCCGAAGTGGCGGTGCAGGGCGGCAGCGTGGTGGGGCAGGTGGTGCAGACCATGGGAGAGATCAATGATGCTTCCCGCAAGATCGTCGACATCATCAGCGTCATTGACGGCATCGCCTTCCAGACCAACATCCTGGCCCTGAACGCGGCGGTGGAAGCCGCCCGTGCCGGCGAGCAGGGACGCGGCTTCGCGGTGGTGGCCTCCGAAGTGCGCACCCTGGCCCAGCGCAGCGCATCGGCCGCCAAGGAGATCAAGGCCCTCATCGATGATTCGGTGACGCGGGTGGACAACGGCAGCCGCCTGGTGGAGCAGGCCGGCAGCACCATGAGCGAAGTGGTGGCCAGCGTCAAGCGCGTCACCGACGTGGTCGGCGAGATCTCGGCCGCCAGCAGCGAGCAGAGCGCCGGCATCGAGCAGATCAACCGCGCCATCGCGCAGATGGATGAAGTCACGCAGCAGAATGCCGCGCTGGTCGAGGAAGCGGCGGCCGCTGCGCAATCCCTGCAGGAGCAATCGCACCGCCTGTCAGAGACGGTCAGCATCTTCCGGCTGGATAGCCAGCATGCGGCGATGGGGGCTGCGACTGCCTACGCCAAACCGGTGGCCAGCAAGCCCGCCGCTCCCAAGCCAGCGGCACAGAAGCCCGCCGCCGTACCGCCCGCGCCCGCCGTCGCGGTCCCCGCCCTGCCGGCCAAGACGGCCGCCAACGCCGCCATTGCCAAGGCCAGCAGCAAGGCACCGCCGGCCGGTGACGGGGATTGGGAACAATTCTGAACTAACTCTGGTGGTCAGGCGCGCAGCTCGACGACGCCCGGAAAGGCGATGCGCACCACCAGCCCGCTGCCTTGCGACGGGGCATCCAGCGTGACGCTGGCCCTGTGCATGGCGGCGATCTCGCGCACGATGGCCAGCCCCAGCCCGGTACCCCCCGGGTTGACGTGCTGGGTGGCCCCGGCGCGATAGAAGGGTTCGAACACTTTTGCGCGCTCGGCCTCGGCGATGCCGGGGCCGTTGTCTTCCACCTCCAGCAGGGCCGCAGTCGGCTGCCCCGGACGGCGCATGGCGCGCACGCGCAAGGTGACCTGGCCGCCGATGGGCGTATAGCGGATCGCATTGTCCAGCAGGTTCACCATCAGTTCATGCAGCAGCAGGGCATTGGCTTCGATGCCGACGTCGCCCTCTTCCTCGAAGGCCAGCCCGATGCGCCGCGCCACCGCCTGCTGCGACAACTCCAGCGCGACCTGCCGTGCGGCATCGGTGAGCGAGACGCGCATGGTGCCGCCCTCGGCCGCGCCATGTTCGGCGCGTGCCAGGGTCAGCAGGCGATTGGCCAGATGTACGGCGGAATCGGTGGTGCGGGCCATGCCCTCCACCAGCTCGCGCAGTTCGGCCGGGTCCAGCCGCGTGCGGCGCAGTTCGCGCAGGGTCAGTTCGGATTGGGTCTTCAATACCGTCAGCGGCGTACGCAACTGGTGCGAGGCATCGGCGATGAAGCGCCGCTGCGCACTGATGAGGGCCTGCAGCCGCTCCATGTAGCCATTCATGGCCTGCACCAGCGGGCGCATTTCCTTGTGTACCAGGGCCGGATCAAAACCGGACAGGTCGGTCGGCGCACGCGACTCCACCTCGCCCTTGAGCTGCATCACCGGGCGCAGCACGAAGCGCACCGCGAACCACACCAGCAGCGCCGCCACGGTCACCAGCGTGCCCTGGCGCCACAGCGTGTCGAACAGGATCTTGCGCGTCATGCCGTTGCGGCCCTCCATGGTTTCGCCGACCTGGATCAGGGCGATGCCGCGCATGCTGTCGTCATACACCGGCTGCAGCAGCGCGGCGATGCGGATGGGCTGGTTGTGATAGTCGGCCTGGTAGAAGCGCACCAGGGCCGGATAGACTTCCGAGCGCTTGACGTTGGCAGGGACCGGCGGCAAGTCTTCGTAGCCGGACACCAGTTCCCCTTTCAGGCCCGTGACCTTGTAGTAGATGCGGCCCAGGGTATCGGTCTCGAAGCTGTCCAGCGCCACGTAGGGCACGTCGGCCGTGACATGGCCATTGACGATGGAGACCCGTTCGGCCAGCGCACGGGTGGAGGCCAGCAGCGAACGGTCGTAGGCCAGGTCGGCCACTTCCAGCGCGTTGTAGTAGACCGAGACTGCATCGAGAGCCACCAGCAGCGTCAGCGGAATCAGCAGCCAGCGCACCAGCTGGCTGCGCAGGTTGCCCAGTCGGCGGGTAGCCTGCGCCATTACGCGGCCTGCAGCAGGTAGCCCAGGCCGCGCAGAGTGGTGATGCCGACGCGGCCGGCGCCCTCGTGTTCCAGCTTCTTGCGCAGGCGGTGGATGTAGATCTCGATGGCGTCCACGCTGGCATTGTCATCCAGCGAAAAGACCTGCTGGAACAATTTGTCCTTGGGGACCGTATGGCCCTGGCGCATGATCAGCACTTCCAGCACCGCGTGTTCGCGCGGGGTCAGCGCCAGCAGTTCGCCGTGATAGGTGAAGGTGCGCGATACCGTATCGAAGCACAGCGCACCGCAGGCCACGGTCACCGCTTCCTGGCTCTGCGAGCGGCGCAGCAGGGCTTTCACGCGCGCTTCCAGTTCTTCCAGTTCGAAGGGTTTGGCCAGATAGTCATCGGCCCCCAGGTTGAGGCCGCTGACGCGGTCAGCCAGGCCGCCGCGTGCGGTCAGGATCAGCACCGGCGTGCGGCTGCCGCGCGCACGCATGCGTTTGAGGACTTCCAGTCCATCCATGCGCGGCAGGGTCAGGTCGAGGATCACCAGCGCATAGTCTTGCGTGAGCAGCAGGCTGTCGGCGTCGGCACCGTTGTGCGCGCACTCCACCGTCAGGTGGGCGTCGCGCAGGGCCTTGGACAGCCAGCGGGAAAGTTCGATATGGTCTTCGACCAGCAGGATGCGCATGCGGCGGCCCTTTTACTTTTGCTTTTACTTGTACGTTGCGGTACGGCTTGTCTCCAGCGCGGATGCTAACAGATGGGCCGCCGCCTTTGAAATGTCCCCATCCGGCCATTGTGGAAACTGCGTAGCATCGATCCCACACTGACAGCTTCGCTGAAAGCCGGCTGAAAGGCTTTTCTTGTACGATGCGCCCATATCAAAAAATCCAAGCCGGAGACACATCATGACCACCCTTGGGTCCGGACCCGTCCGTACCGTTCTTCCCGCCTCCCGTTTCTGCTGCTGACCGCCATGAAGGCGGACCGCTCGCATCGTTGGCACCACTGTGTTCGCTTGCTGGCCGCCTGTCTGCTGGCCTGTGCGATGCCGTGCGCGCTGGCGGCCGAGTGCATCGTTCCGGCCAAGCCGGGCGGCGGCATGGACGCCTCGTGCAAGCTGTTGCGCCGGGCCATGCAGGAAGAGGGCGGCAAGCAGGACTTCAAGGTGGCGTATTTGCCCGGCGGCATCGGGGCCGTGGCCTGGAGTTCGGTGGTCTCGCAGCGGCGCGGTGGGCCGGAGACGCTGGTGGCGTTTTCGGGCGGCTCGCTGCTGAGCCTGGCGCAAGGCAAGTATGGCCCCGCCGATGTGGGCGACGTGCGCTGGGTGGCCGGGATCGGTATCGATCACGGCATGATCGCGGTACGCAGCGATGCGCCGTGGCGCAACCTGAAGCAGTTGCTGGAAGCGATCCGCAAGGATCCGTCGGCGGTCACCGTGGGTTTGTCCGGGACCGTGGGCAGCCAGGACTGGCTGAAGATGGCGCTGCTGGCGCAGCAAGCCGGTTTTACGCCGAGGCAGTTCCGCTTCGTGGCGCTGGAAGGCGGCGGTGATTCGTTTGCCGCCTTGCAGGCCGGGCACGTGCAGGTGATTTCGGGCGATACCTCGGAAGCCGCCTACTTCATGGCCGACGGCAAGGTGCGCATCCTGGCGGTGCTGTCCGAGCAACGCCTGCCGGGCCCGCTGCAGGCAATACCGACCGCACGCGAGCAGGGTTACGAGGTGGTGTGGCCGATCATTCGCGGCTTCTACATGAGCCCGCATGCGCCGGAGGCGGACTACCGGCGCTGGGTCCGGTATTTCGACCGGGTACTGGCCGATCCCGAATTCGATCGCCAGCGCAGTATCGGTGGCTTGCAACCCTTTGCCATGACCGGCAAGCCGCTCTCGGATTACATCGCGCAGACCGTTGCGCGTTATCGCAGGCAGTCCCAGGAGTTGGGCCTGGTGCGCTGATCAGCCAGGTTGCACACGCCGTCAGGCGTGCTCTGCAGCCGGGCCGGCGCAAGGTCCGTTTCATCATCAAGGAGAATCCATGTTGCACAAACGTCGCCTGAGCATTGCGCTCGGCCTGGCCCTCGCTTTGCCCGTCACTTTCAGCGGTGTGGCCCATGCCGACACCCCCGCCGGCTATCCCGCCGATTACGCCAAGGTCATCGAAGGCGCCAAGAAGGAAGGCAAGGTCGTGATCTACAGCACCACCGATTCCAAGGCGGCCGAAGCGCTGATCAAGGATTTCGGTGCGCTCTATCCGGGCGTGAAGGTCGAGTACAACGACATGAACTCCACCGAAGCCTACAACCGCTTCATCTCCGAAGCCGCCGCCGGTGGCGCCACGGCTGACGTGATGTGGTCCTCCTCCATGGACCTGCAGGTCAAGCTGGCCTCCGAAGGCTATGCCGTGGCCTACAAGTCACCGGAAGCCGCCGCCGTGCCGGCCTGGGCCAACTGGAAGGACACCGCCTACGGCACCACCTTCGAGCCGGCCGCCATCGTCTACAACAAGCGCCTGGTGACCGAAGCCGAAGTGCCGACCACCCACGACGAGTTCACCAAGCTGCTGGTCAGCAAGCAGGAAAAATTCAAGAACAAGGTCACCACCTACGACATCGAGAAGTCCGGCGTCGGTTTCAGCCTGATGACCTATGACCTGAAGCACAATCCGCATTTCTGGGACTTCGCCAAAGCCATGGGCGGCGTGGCCGCACGCGTGCAATCTTCGACCGGCACCATGCTCGAGCGCATCTCCTCGGGTGAAAACCTGATCGGCTACAACATCCTCGGCCCCTACGCCCTGGTGCGCGCCAAGAAGGACCCGTCCATCGGCGTGGCCTTCACCAAGGATTACAACCTGGTGCTCTCGCGCGTGATCTTCATCAACAAGGCCGGCAAGAACCTCAATGCCGCCAAGCTGTGGGTGGACTACATCCTCTCCAAGCGCGGCCAGACCATCATCGCCAATGATGCGCAGCTGTTCGCCATCCGTGGCGACGTTACCGGTGCCACCACCTCGGCCGAACTGACCAAGCAACTGGGTGCGTCGCTCAAGCCCATGCCGGTCTCGACCGAACTGCTGGAATACCTGGATCAGAAGAAGCGCCTGGACTTCCTGAAGCAGTGGAAGGAAGCCACCAAGAAGTAAATTTTTTAAATCAATCCTGTTATGGGCCGGGTAGTCCGCAGTGCCAAGGGCGTCACGCCTTCGATACGACCCTGCGGGTCTACTCAGTCCGAACGGGATGTTTGTCAGCACCTTGCAACATCGTTGTTCCGGAGCGCGGCCCTGGCCGCTTCCCTGCCTGTCCTGATCCATCTGCCCACTCATGAGGCGCACCATGCAAACCACCACAACGCTACCGCGCAGCGAGCCAGCCCTGCCGACCCGCCGTTTCCGGCTGAACTGGCCGCGCGGCCTGGTCGTGCTGCTGGCAGCCCTGGCCATCTTCGTGCCGCTGCTGCTGATCTTCTATCAAAGCTTCCTGTCGGCCCCGTTCTTCGCGCCGGTCAAGACGCTGACCTTCGATTCCTACCGCTTCATCTTCGATGACCCGGACTTCCGCCAGGCCTTCGTCAATGGCCTCACGCTGGCCACCGGCCTGGCCCTGATCGCCGTGCCGCTGGGCGGCATGCTGGCCTTCCTGATGGTGCGTACCGACCTGCCGGGCCGCAGCTTCATCGCCCCCGCCCTGATGGTGCCGATCTTCGTCTCGCCCATGGTGATCGGCTTCGGCTACGTGGTCTCGATGGGACCGGTCGGCTTCTACACGGTGTGGGTCAAGAACCTGCTGTCGGTGTTCGGTTTCGAGGGTGATCCGTGGAACATCTATTCCTTCACCAGCATCGTCATCATCGCCGGCCTGACCCACGTGCCGCACGTCTACCTGTATGCCTCGGCGGCCCTGCGCAGCCTGGGTTCGGATGTGGAAGAAGCGGCCCGCGTGGCCGGTGCCTCGCCGCTGCAGGTTGCGCTCAACGTCTCGCTGCCGATGATTACCCCGGCACTGGCCTACTCCGGCGTGCTGGTGTTCTTCCTCGGCTTTGAAGTGTTCGGCCTGGTGCTGGTGCTGGGCGATCCGGAAGGCCACCTGGTGCTGCCGACCTATCTCTACAAGCTCACCAACAAACTGGGCACGCCGTCGTATCACCTGATGGCAGCGGTGGCCGTGTGCCTGGTGGCGGTGACCATGCCGCTGGTAATGCTGCAGCGCTGGCTGCTGCGCTCGGCCAACAAGTTCGTCGCCATCAAGGGCAAGGGCGCGCGCCAGAAGGCGCTGCCGCTGGGCAAGTGGCGCTGGGTGGCGTTCACTCTGATCGCCGGCTGGCTGCTGTTCACGGTCATCATCCCGCTCTCGGGCATCGGCCTGCGCACCTTCGTCTCGCACTGGGGCGATGGCGTCAACCTGCTGGACGTGCTGACCTTCGAGAATCTGCTCAACGTGTGGGATCAACCCTCGCTGGTGCGCGGCATCATCAACACCGTGTTGATCGGTGTGATCGGCGGCGCCCTGGCCGTGGCCTGCTATACCGCCATCGCCCTGGCCATGCACCGCAAGCAGGATGGCGTGACGCGCTTCCTTGACTACAGCGTGCTGGTGCCGCGTGCGGTGCCGGGCCTGCTGGCCGGCCTGTCCTTCCTGTGGGTGTTCCTGTTCGTGCCCTCGCTGCTGGATTCGGCCCTGAAGGGCATCGACAACCCCATCGCCCTGTGGCTGGTGGACAGCTTCATCCCCGCCCTGCGCGGCCTGCGTTCGACCATCTTCTCGGTCTGGCTGGCGTACTCGGTGGTGTGGATGGCCTACGGCCTGCGCCTGATCAACACCGCCCTGCTGCAGGTCGGCCCGGAACTGGAAGAGGCCGCCCGCGCGGTCGGTGCTTCTCGGTCCCGCGTCACGCGTGACGTCACCCTCCCGCTGGTGCGCTATGGCCTGGTAGGTGCCTGGCTGATGGTGTTCCTGATCTTCGAGCGCGAGTACTCCACCGGTGTCTACCTGCTCTCGCCCGGTACCGAGGTGATCGGCTCGATGATCGTCTCCATGTGGGCCGCCGGCGCAGTGGAACTGGTGGCTGCACTGTCCTTCATCAACATCACGCTGGTGGCCGTGGGCCTGGGCATTGCGCTGCGCTTCGGCGTCAAGCTGCACGACTGACCTGCACCGAAAGCACGGCCGGTACCAAGGGTGCCGGCCTCCCGATACAGCAAGAGCATCCTGAGGAATCATCATGACCGAACTTTCCGTCAACGACCTGCACCTGGACTATGGTACCGGCGCCTCCGCCAACCCCATCCTGAAGGGTGTTTCCATGCAACTGCAGCGCGGCGAAGTGGTGGCGCTGCTGGGTCCCTCCGGCAGCGGCAAGACCACGCTGCTGCGCGCCGTGGCCGGCCTGGAATCGCCCAAGGCCGGCACCATCGACATCGGCACCCGCCGCGTTTTTGATGGCGCACGCAACTTCGAGATGCCGGCCGAAGAACGCAATCTGGGCCTGGTGTTCCAGTCCTATGCGCTGTGGCCGCACAAGACCGTGGCCGACAACGTCGCCTATGGCCTCAAGCTGCGCAAGACCCCCTCGGCCGAGATCGCCAAGCGCGTCAAGGAAGTGCTGTCGCAGCTGGGCCTGGGCCATCTGGGCGAACGCTATCCGCACCAGCTCTCCGGCGGCCAGCAGCAGCGCGTGGCCATCGCCCGTGCGCTGGTCTACAACCCGCAGGTGATCCTGCTGGACGAACCGCTCTCCAACCTCGACGCCAAGCTGCGCGAGGAAGCACGCGCCTTCCTGCGTGAACTGATCGTGCGCCTGGGCTTGTCGGCGCTGATGGTGACCCACGATCAGGGCGAGGCCATGGCCATCTCGGATCGCATCCTGCTGCTCAACAATGGCCGCATCGAACAGCAGGGCACGCCGCAGAGCATGTACCAGACCCCCAATACCCTGTTCACCGCCGAATTCATGGGCAGCAACAACAAGCTGGCGGCCGAGGTGGTCAGCCGCGAGGGCGACCGCGTGACCGTCAAGCTGGATGGCGGCACGGCGGTAGCGACCCTGCGCGGACGCGAGGATGCCAAGCCCGGCGAGCAGCTCACCGGCATCATCCGGGTCGAGCAGGTACGCATCGCGGGTGAGCAGACCGGCAATGCGATTCGCCTGCCGCTCTCGACCTGCATGTACCTGGGCGACCGCTGGGAATGCCTGTTCAAGGTCGAGGGCGGACCGGCCGGTTCGGTCGGCCTGCGTGCTTACGCACCGCAGCGCCTGGACCAGGGCGAATACTGGCTGTCGCTGCCGGAACAGGCCTTGTGGGCATTCTGAAAAACTAAGGTGGCCGAACGGAATGTCTAAGTTTCCCGTTCGGAAAAACTTAGTTTTTTGACGTTTCATCGCATCGATGAAAACCAGCGAGCAAGGCTACCCGCTATCGTCTCGCTCACCCGGAAAAGCCGTCAGGAGCACACCGGGTGCATGAACAGAAGACGTCGCACGGCACGGCCGTGCCGACGCCATCCAACGCTTTCAACCAAGGAGATCTCAGTGCAAAGGAATCACCTCGCCGCCAGCATGCTGGCCGCATTCGCCGCGTTCGCCACGACTTCCGTGCAGGCGCAAACTTCCGTTACCGTCTACGGCCTGATCGATTCGGGCGTGGAATATGTCACCAATGCCAATGCTGCCGGCAACAGCCTGGTGCGCCTGAGCTCGGGCACCATGAACACCTCGCGCATCGGCTTCCGTGGTACCGAAGACCTGGGCGGTGGCCTGAAAGCCATCTTCCAGCTGGAAAACGGCTTCAAGCTGGATAACGGTGCCTTCGACGGCGATTCCAACCAGCTCTTCAACCGCCAGTCCAACGTCGGCCTGGAAGGCGGTTTCGGCCGCGTGGTGGTGGGCCGTTCCTTCTCCACCACCTATGACTTCATCCTGCCGTTCGACCCGATGGGCTACTCGGCCAACTATTCCTGGGTGACCTCGGCCGGTGCCACCGGTGGCCGCAAGGATGGCATGCCGACCGGCGTGTCCAACCTGGTCAAGTACCAGGGCGAGTTCGCGGGCGTGAAGGTCGGTGCCATGTACGGCTTCGGCGAAGTGGCCGGCGAGACCAGCAACGGTGCCAAGTACGGTGTCGGCCTGGGCTGGGGTTCGGGTCCGTTCAGCGTGGCCGCGACCTATGACCGCAACAACAGCGTGAGCACCACCAACGCCCCGTATGACCGCGCCACCAGCGCCCACCTGGCCGCCGGCTACCAGCTGTCGGATGCCTGGAAGTTCAACCTCGGCTACCGCTACTACAAGAAGACCCTGGCCAGCGGCGCTGCCGACCAGCGCAGCGACTTCATCTGGGGCGGCGTGACGTACAAGTTCACGCCGGCCATGAGCGTGATCGGTGCGATCTACTACCAGAACATCAAGAACGTGGCCAACGATGCTGATCCCATCATGTACTCGCTGCGCCTGAAGTACGCGATGTCCAAGCGCACCGACCTGTACCTGAGCACGGCCTATGCCAAGGCCAAGAACAACCAACTGGTGGGCCTGTCGCGGGATGACGTCGGCTTCTCCAACAGCCAGTTCGGCATGACCCTGGGCATGCAGCACCGCTTCTGATGTCCGTGTAGTCCCCTGGCCCGGCACGCGTGGTTGGCGTGCGGGCCACGATAGTCTTGAGCCGTCATTGACCGGCGCACCCCTGCTGACGGCAGGCGTGCGCCGTTTTTTTTTCAGGGCTTGGGCGGTGGTGGCGAATGCAATTGCAGGAGATCGATCAGCCCCTCGTCACAGACCAGCCGGCCGCAGCCGCCCATGCTGGCCATCAGATGCGCACCGGCCAGCAGCACGAAGATGGTGCCTGCGCCTATCCTGCCCCACGGGGTGCGGCGTGGTTCATTTTCCTTTTCCGCGCTTTGCAGCAGCAGCAGCGTCGCCGGGTATTCAGCACTCTTGACACCCAGCAGGGCTGCAATGGTCAGGATTGCGGTCAGTGAAAACAGGGCCATCCAGGTATGGAAATGCATGCCTTGCAACAGCGGTCCCGTGGGCGTCTGCCCGGCCAGGGCTTCCAGCGAGATCTGGCGCAAGGCCATCAGCCCGGTCAGCAGCGCGCCCACCAGCGCTACCCCATAATGCGCACTCTTGATCCCGAAGCGCAGATTGCGCAGGAAGCCGATGCCGGTGAGGATGATGCCGGTGTACTGCAGCTGGCGTAGCGGGGTGCCAGGCAACAGCGCCATCGACTGGAGGTACAGCAGCAGGCCCAGGTAGCCACTGATGGCCAGCAGGCACAGGCAATTGAGGAAAATCCCGCCCGGCAGCACGGGTTCGCGTGGGGTGAAGACAACGGAACGGTCCATGAGACGGTGCCATTACAAGATGAAACCCAGGGGGGCCTGGGCGGTTTGGCTGAACCACCACAGGGTGACGATGGTGCTTGCCAACCATAGCTTGTTGCTTAGTGATTTCCAGCCGAGTGCAATCCCCAACACGGTGAGAAAGGCCAGCAGGAAAGGAAGATAGAGAAACATGGCGTGACCCGGAGTTGATCCCGATTCATATCCGGGAATTTGTTTATGTGCTTTGATGCCAATCGTAGCCGAATGCCCATGCAAATCTCGTTCTAAAACCTCGAATAAAATCGAGATTTATCAAGAATATTCATAACGAACCCGGCTTCATTGAAGCCCATCAACAAAGGAGACACAGATGCAAGCATCAGCAAGCGGCGCTCGGGCCGGTCAACAGGAGGTGCGCCGGGTAGCGGTGGTGGGCACCGGCGTGATCGGGGCCAGTTGGGCGGCCTATTTCCTGGCGCGGGGGCTGGAGGTCTCGGCCACCGACCCGATGCCGGATGCGGAAATGAAGTTGCGTGCCGCCGTGGCGCGTCACTGGCCCAGCCTGGAGTTGCTGGGGCTGGCGCCCGGTGCCTCCCCTGAGCGCCTGCGTTTCTCGGCCTCGCTGGAAGAGGCGCTCGAGGGTGCGGACTTCGTGCAGGAAAACGGCCCCGAGCGCGAAGACCTCAAGATCGACCTGTTCCGGCGCATGGATGCCGCGTTGCCGGCGCATGTGGTCCTGGCCTCCAGTTCCTCGGGTCTGCTGATGAGCAAGGTGCAGGCCGCCTGCCGCCATCCCGGCCGGGTGGTGCTGGGCCATCCCTTCAATCCGCCGCACCTGATCCCGCTGGTGGAAGTGATCGGCGGTGCGCAGACCGCACCGGAGGCGGTGCAGGCTGCGCTGGACTTCTACGCCGCCATCGGCAAGAAGGCCATTCATGTCCGCAAGGAGGTCAAGGGCCACATCGCCAACCGCCTGCAGGCCGCCCTGTGGCGCGAGGCCTTCCACCTGGTCGAACAGGGCGTGGCCAGTACCGAAGACATCGATACGGCCATCGCCTACGGGCCCGGCCTGCGCTGGGCTTTGATGGGGCCTTATCTCAATCTGCACATGTCGGGCGGAGAGGGCGGCATCGGCCACATGCTGGATCACCTGGGGCCGCCCATCGAAAGCTGGTGGGCCGATCTGGGAGCGCCTTCCATCACCGCTGCGCTCAAGGCACAGATTCGCGCTGGGGTAGAAGAGCAGATGAGCGGCAAGACTTCTGCCGGCATCGCTGCCGAGCGTGACCAGCTGCTGGTGCAGTTGCTGGCGGCCAAGAGCAAGACCAAAGTCATTCCTTGAAAACTAAGTTTTCTGAATTTTTTCTCTAAGGTAGCTTTCCTGAAAAACTTAGAAAAATTGAACTTTGTTCAATCGGATTTCAATCGATTTTCAATAGGTTTTCAATCGATGTTCATCGTGCAAAAACCAACCGTTCGGACTGAGTAACGGCCCCGCCGCGTATCGAAGACGCTGTGCAGCGTGATGATAATTTTCCCCGCGCAGCGCCTTCGAGGCGGCCCTGACGGAGCGGCTCAGTCCGAACGGTCTCTGCGGGCCGCATTCATTTGTGCGCGCGCTTGCGCCGGCTCGGTGCCATTTCGCGCATCAGGGCAATGAAACGCTGCGCCCCCAGCCCCAGCGGCTGGTCCTTGTTCCACACCACATCCACCCACATGCGCTGCTGGTTGCTGATGTTGTCGAAATCGATGACCACCAGCGTACCGGCCTCGATCTGTGCCTGCACCAGGCTGTGCGGCAGATAGGCCCAGCCCAGTCCCTCGCGCACCAGCGACAGCGTGGCCAGGTGATTGTCGGTGCGCCAGAGGTGGCGTGCGAGGAAGAAGCGCGGGTCCGAGATGCTGGCATCGCGGCTGGCCACGGCGATCTGGCGGATGTCGTACAGGTCCTCATAACGCAGCTTGCGCTTCTTGCGCAGCCGCGCCGGATGCTCGGGTGCGATCACCGCCACCATCATCTCGCTGCTGAATTCCTGGAAGGCTTCGCGGTCATTGCCGGCATGGCGCTCGAAGACCAGCGCCAGCTGTGCCGTATTGTCATAGAGCATGCGCATGGCATCGGCCTGCGGCGAGGACAGTACTTCCACCTCCAGTGAGGGAAATTCTTCCGCCAGCACCGCCAGCGGTTTGGCCCAGGGCACCGACAGCAGTTCCGGGGCTACCGCCAGCGTCAGCTTGCGCTCCAGTCCCTGATGCATGGCCAGCGCGTGGGCGTCGAGCTGGCGCAGGGTGCTGGCCAGCAGGCGCGCATCCGGTTCCAGCGCGCGCGCCAGTTCGGTCGGTCGGGCATCGCGCGCGGTGCGGTCGAACAGCACCAGGTCGAGCTCCGCTTCCAGCTGGCTGATGGTCATGCTGACCGAGGAAGGTACGCGTCCCAGCTGGCGCGCCGCCGCCGAGAATGAACCACTGTCGAGCACGGCCAGGAAGACCCTGACGTTGTCACTGGAGAAAGCCATCGTCTGTTCCTTGTGTGTATGGCAGTGCCGACCTGTCAGAAAAACTGAAAGAAGCCGACTTCATTCATCAAAAACTTCATCATAGAATGCTTTCCATCGCGCGGCCAGAGGACTGGCGCGCTGCCGTCTTCAGGAGCACATCATGCAGGGATTCAAACGCAAGCTGGTCTATGCCTGCCTCTTCGAGGGGCTGGCCATCATTTTCACCACGGTCGGGCTGAGCGTCTTCGCGGGCCATGACAGTGGCCATGCGTCGGCGGCCGCCGTGGCCTCGTCGACCATCGCCTTCGTATGGAATTTCATCTTCAACGGTTTGTTCGAACGCTGGGAAGCGCGCCAGCCGCGCCGTGGCCGCAACTTTGCGCGCCGTGCTGCGCACGCCCTCGGTTTCGAAGGCGGGCTGGTGGTGATGCTGGTGCCGCTGTTCGCCTGGTGGCTGGGCATCAGCCTGTGGGAAGCGCTGGTACTGGACTTCGGGCTGATCGTGTTCTTCATGATCTACACCTATCTGTTCAACCTCGGCTTTGACCGTGTCTTCGGCCTGCCCAGCTCGGCCATGCCGGTCAGCCCGCAAACCGCAGAAGCGCACTGAGCCAACGGTGGCGCAGGACGATCCTCTGGCCACCCGGCTGCAGCAGTTGATCGCCGCCGATGCGCATCGCCTGCCCTTGCTGCAGGCGGTGCGCAGTCTGGCGCTGCCCGATGCATGGATAGGCGCGGGCTTCGTGCGCAATGCCGTCTGGGATGCGCTGCATGGCCGCCCGGCCACGGCCCCGCACAGCGATATCGACGTCATCTGGTTCGATCCCGCCGCTTGTTCGCCGGAGCAGGACCTTGCCTTGGAGGCGGAGCTGACGATGGCCTGCCCCGGCCCGCAGTGGTCCGTGCGCAACCAGGCGCGCATGCATCTGCGCAATGGGGATGCCCCCTACACCTGTGCCACCGATGCCCTGCGCTACTGGCCCGAGACCGCCACGGCCGTGGCCGTGCGTCTCACCCGGGAGGACCGCATCGAGATCGCCGCCCCGCTCGGTTTGCAGGACTTGTGGCAAGGGTTGCTGCGCCCGGCCGGTGCCTTCGCCACTGACAAGCAGGCGCAGTTTGCTGCCCGCGTCCATGGCCGTGGCTGGCTGGCGCGCTGGCCGCAACTGCGGGTGGTCGCGGCGCAGGATGCAATAGAATAGGGCGCTCCTCTCCCTTCAACGCCAGTCCAACGCCAGCCGCCCGCCATGTACATCCCCGCCCATTTCGCCGACCAGGACACCGCCAGCCTGCACCAGCTCATCACTGCCCATCCTTTCGGCGTGCTGGTTTCGCACACGGCCAGCGGGCTGGATGCCAACCACCTCCCTTGTCATCTCGACCCTGCCCAGGGCGCCTTGGGCACGCTGCATCTGCACGTGGCGCGCGCCAATCCGCTGTGGCGCGAGCTGGCCGATGGCGATGAAGTGCTGGTGGTGTTCTCGGCGGGCGATGCCTACATCTCGCCGAGCTGGTATCCCAGCAAGCATGAGGCGCATCGCCAGGTGCCGACCTGGAATTACAGCGTGGCGCATGCCCATGGCCGTGTGACCATCCGCGATGACGAGCGCTACCTGCGCGGCGTAGTGGCGCGCCTGACCCGTACTCACGAGGCCGGCGAGGCCAAGCCGTGGAAGATGTCCGATGCGCCTGCCGACTACACCGATACCTTGCTCAAGGCCATTGTCGGCATCGAAATCGAGATCACGCGCCTGGAAGGCAAGCGCAAGCTCAGCCAGAACAAGGACGTGCGGGATATCGAAGGCGCAGGCAGAACGCTGGCCGAGCGCGGCCATGTGCAGCTGGGCGAGGCCATGCTGCAGGAGGCTGCCCGCAAGCAACAGTAATCGCGGGCAAGCGAGCTGTTGATTCCTCACACGGGAATGCGCGGCCCTGTAGAATCCCGGAACAGGGTTGCCGCATGCCCTCCTGCATTCCAGTTTTCCACGAGGTCGCCCATGACTGCCCAGGTCCCGCTTGCCACCGCCCCCGCACGCAGCGACTCTCTCGGCTGTTCGTCCACTGCGCTGAAGCAGAGCCAGGAGCTGCAGGGCAGCCAGTTCAGTTTCTATCGCAAGCGGGTTGAAGGCCGTGAGGTGTCGCAGGTCTACACGCCGGCCTCCGATCGCGGTTTCCTGGTCGGCATCTCGATGGCGTCGCAGCACCGCCGCAGCATCTTCCAGGGCCGCCAGGGTGCACAGTTCGAGTTCGGACGCGGTGCCGTCTACATCCGTGATTTTTCCGAAGACTACCGGGCCGACCTGCAGACGCCCTTCGACTTCCTGCTGGTGGAGTTGCCGCTGTCATGGTTTGCCACGGTCAACGAGGATCTGCGCGGCCGCAAGGCCAGCGGGCTGGCCACCGTCACCGGCCACGATGATCCGGTGCTGGCCCATCTGGCCGCCGCACTGGCCCCGGCACTGGCCCAGCCCGATGCCGACAATCACCTGTTCGTCGACCAGCTCGGCCTGGCCATGGGCACCCATCTGCTGCAACGCTACGGCGGAGCCAGCCTGCCTGCGCCGCGCCATGTGCGGCTGTCGCGCCTGCACGAGGACCGGGCCAAGCAGATGCTGCTGCAGAAAAACCGCGACCAGGTCTCCATTCCCGAGATCGCGCGCGAATGCAACATGTCGGCCAGCTACTTCCTGCGCGCCTTCAAGGCCAGTACCGGCCACACGCCGCACCAGTGGCTGCTGCTGCAGCGGGTCGACATGGCGCGCGAATATCTGCGCCACAGCGGGTTGTCGCTGGCCGAGATCGCAGTGGCCTGCGACTTCTACGACCAGAGCCATTTCAGCCGCGTGTTCTCGCAGATCGTGGGCAGCAGTCCGGGCGCATGGCGCCGCCGGCTGGGCTGATGGTCCCGCGGCTCACGGTACGCGCGGCAGGTCGAAGCTGAACACCGTCCCTTGCGGCTGCGCCGCCTCCACGCGCAGGCGGCCGCGATGGGTCTCGATGATGGAACGGCAGATCGCCAGCCCCATGCCCATGCCGTTTTCCTTGGTGGTATAGAAGGCATCGAAGATGTGCGGCATGGCGTCGGCCGCGATGCCCTCGCCGCTATCCTGTATCTCTACCTTCACGCGCTGTTCATTGCAGCAACTCACGCCAATGTTGAGCGTGCGTGCATTTTCCGGCACGGCTGCCATGGCATCGATGGCATTGACCACCAGGTTCAGCAGCACCTGCTGCAACTGCACCGTATCCCCCAGTACATGGACCTCGGCAGGCGGCAGGGACAGCGAAAGATGCACTTCGCGCTGCTCCAGCTCGCTGCGTGACAGGGTCAGCGTATGGCGGATCAGCGCAGCCAGGTCGAGGCGCTCGAATTGCGGCGCGCGATTGCGGGTCAGGTTCTGCAGGCTGCTGATGATGCCGCCGGCGCGCTGGCCTTCGCTGATGATGTCGCGCAGGCCGGCGCGCGCATGTTCCAGTTCCGGCACGGGCCGGTTCAGCCAGCGCAGGCTGGCCCCGGCGTTGGAGACGATGGACATCAGCGGCTGGTTGATTTCATGGGCGATGGACGCGGTCAGCTGGCCCACGGTGTTGGCGCGCGAGACGCGCTCCATGTCCACCTGGGCTGCGCGGATGGCGTATTCCGCCTGCCGCCGCACGGTGATGTCGGTGGCCGTCCCCACGTATTCGGTGAAGGTGCCATCCACCCATACCGGCTTGCCGATGCCGGAGAGATAGCGCACCTCGCCCGTGTCCTGGCGGCAGATGCGGTGCTCCACGCGGATGGTGCCGCCCATGGCGACGGCCGCATTGACGGTCTCGATCACTTCCTGCCGGTCATCGGGATGCATGATGGACGCGAACTCGTCATAGGTGATGCAGTTGCGGCCCGGCGGCAGGCCGTAGATGCGGCACAGTTCATCGGAGCAGAACATCAGGTCCTCGCGCACCAGGTAGCGCATGCTGCCGGCGTGGTTGAAGCGTTCGCCCTGCTTGAGCAGTTCCTGGCTGGTGCGCAGTTCGCGCTCGGCGCACAGCAGTTGTTGCTTTTCCAGCAAGGCCTGCGCATGGTCGGCGGCATTGGCCAGGACCACGGCGGCGTGGGCGGCGAGGTGACGGGCGCAGCGCGTCATGGCCGCAGCGGGTGGCGCGTCGTAATACAGCAGCAGTTCGCCACGCGCCTGGCCACGATGGCTCAGGTGCAGGGTGAGCGTGGCCCTGTGCAGATCGTCCGGCCCGGCGATGCAGTGATCCTTGTTGTTGCAGACGGCCATGCCATCGCGCCGGGCCTCGGCCTCGACCAGGGTCAGGCCGGCCTCATGCCGCACCAGCAGGCAGCGCCGTGCACCAGCCAGTTGGCAGAGCGCGCGGGTGAGTGCCGTCTTGAGCAGAACCGGGTCAAGCAGCGCCGACAATTCGCGCAGGGCGTGCAGCAGGGCATCGTCGTCGGCAGGGCACGGGTCGGACGGCAAGGGGATCTCCAGGCAAGGATGATGAGGTCAAGGCCGCATTGTGCCGCATTGCCGACGCGCGCGGTTCAGGGCGGGCCGTAGAGCAGGGTGGACGTCAGCAGCACCAGCAGGGTATCGGCGTCGACCGGTTTGACCAGCAGCGCCATGCCCATGGCCGTGGCGCGCTGGCGCTGCAGCGGCGTGACCTGCGCCGAGATGAACAGCACCGGCAGGTCCGGTCGCAGGCTGCGCAGTTGCTCGGCCAGTTCGAAGCCGCTCATTCCAGGCAGGTTCAGGTCCACGATGGCGCAGGCGGCTACCGGCAGGCAGGTGCTGGTGAGGAAATCCTCGCCGCCATCGAAACTGCAATGGCGATGCCCGGCGGAATCCAGCAGGTTGCACAGGGCCGCGCGGACCCCGAGATCGTCATCGATCACCGCGATGGGGCGGTGTGATGGTGGCGTTGTCTCCCCTTCGCTCATCATCGTCTGCCCGGTGGCTCACTTGGCGTCCGGCGGCGGTGTGCCGGTGATCTTGGGCATGCATTCGCGGTGGAACCACGCTGCGCTCAGCGGCTCGCCGGCCAGC
>NZ_DBIC01000158.1:28489-28854 GCF_002296545.1 Herbaspirillum sp. UBA812
CTTGCGGCGCACGATGGGCACCAGCTGTTCGCCGATGAGCATGCCCAGCAAGCCGAGCAGGGCGATGATGGGCGGTGCCGGTGACTGCACGTGCAGGGCCGCGTAGATCAGGCCGGCCAGCAGGCCCATCAGGAGGGAGATCAGGTAAGGTTTCATGCGTACTCCGGGATCAGTGGCCCAGCAGGGGCCCCAGGCCGTTGACCAGGCGCTCGGCCAGCACCATGCCCAAGAGGCCGATGAGGGCAATGCCCGGTGGTGCCGGTGAGCGCACCTTGAAGAGCGCATAGACGACACCGATCAGGATGCCGGCCCCCAGGGAAATCAGATAAGCGGACATGGCCCGGCTCCTCGTGAAGATGGGACGC
>NZ_DBIC01000158.1:29166-58496 GCF_002296545.1 Herbaspirillum sp. UBA812
CCTCGTGAAGATGGGACGCCGCCGCGCCCCGCCGATGCAGGGCAGGAGCGCGGCGGCGTCGGTGACCGGACTGGCTTACTTGGCCGGCACCGGTGCCAGGATCTTCTGGTTGCCGTGCGGGCGCTGCTCGGCCTTGTGCACCATGGTGTAGGCGTAGTCCACGCCCATGCCGTAGGCACCCGAGTGTTCGCGCACGATGTCCATGACGGCGTTGTAGGTTTCCTTGCGGGCCCAGTCGCGCTGCCATTCCAGCATCACCTGCTGCCAGGTCACGGGGATGACGCCGGCCTGGATCATGCGCTGCATGGCGTAGTCGTGGGCTTCCTTGGAGGTGCCGCCGGAGGCGTCGGCCACCATGTAGATTTCGTAGTCGCCTTCGGCCATGGCACACAGGGCGAAGCTGTTGTTGCAGACTTCGGTCCACAGGCCGGCCACGACCACCTTCTTCTTGCCGTTGGCCTTGAGGGCGTCGCGCACCTTCTGGTCATCCCAGGAGTTCATGGAGGTACGTTCCAGGATGTCGTGCTCGGGGAAGACCGACAGCAGTTCCGGATAGGTGTAGCCGGAGAAGCCCTGGGTTTCCACGGTGGTGATGACGGTAGGGATGTTGAAGACCTTGGCCGACTTGGCCAGGGCGACGACGTTGTTCTTCAGTGCCTGGCGGTCCATCGACTGCACGCCGAAGGCCATCTGCGGCTGGTGGTCGATGATGATGAGCTGGCAGTTGGTCGGGGTCAGGACGTCGAGTTTGGTGTTGGTGGTCATGATGGTTCCGTAGGTGGAGTGAGTAGGAAGACGGCAGCCGCTGCCTTGGCCGGGGAGAGGCGGTGCGCAGCGGCGTGGCAGGGGAGTGAGGCTGCCGGAGGCGATCATAGGCAAGCGGGCAGGGCGCTGCCATTATCTGTTCGTATAGCTAGACGCTGGCAGTGCGTTTTTGCACACTGCCATCACCAACAAAAGCACTAACACAAGCGCATGAGATGGACGATTCGCCGCCAGCGACGCCACACCCTGCGCAATCCGCCCTCTTCATCGTTGTAGCCCATGCCCGGAGCCTCCATGACCACCGCAGCCAGCGTCACCCCTGACCTGATTTTGTTGAACGGCAAGATCCACACCGTCGACAAGCAAAACCCCATCGCCGAAGCCGTTGCCATCGGCGGCGGAAAATTCATCGAAGTCGGCAGCGCCGCCGACGTGATGCGTCTCAAGCAGGCCAGCACCCAGGTCATCGACCTGGGCGGCCGCACCGTCATCCCCGGCCTGAACGATTCGCACCTGCACCTCATCCGTGGCGGCCTGAACTACAACCTGGAACTGCGCTGGGAAGGCGTGCCGTCGCTGGCCGATGCGCTGCGCATGTTGAAGGACCAGGCGGCGCGCACGCCGCATCCGCAATGGGTGCGCGTGGTCGGTGGCTGGACCGAATTCCAGTTCGCCGAGAAGCGCATGCCCACGCTGGAAGAATTGAACGCGGCCGCACCCGATACTCCGGTCTTCGTGCTGCACCTGTATGACCGCGCGCTGCTCAATCGCGCCGCGCTGCAAGCGGTCGGCTACACCAAGGACACGCCCAACCCGCCGGGCGGCGAGATCGTGCGCGATGCCTCGGGCAATCCGACCGGCATGCTGATCGCCCGTCCCAATGCCATGATCCTGTATGCCACCCTGGCCAAGGGACCGGCCTTGCCGCAGGAATATCAGGTCAATTCGACCCGCCAGTTCATGCGCGAGCTGAACCGCCTGGGCGTAACCAGCGCCATCGATGCCGGCGGCGGTTTCCAGAACTACCCGGACGACTACCAGATCATCAACAAGCTCGCAGCCGACGGCCAACTGACCATCCGCATTGCCTACAATCTGTTCACCCAGAGCAAGGGAAGTGAACTGGCCGATTTCCAGAAGTGGACCGGTATGGTCAAGCCCGGTGACGGGGACGACTTCCTGCGCCATAACGGCGCCGGTGAAATGCTGGTGTTCTCGGCGGCCGACTTCGAGGATTTCCTCGAACCGCGTCCCGACCTCGCCGACGGCATGGAAGAGGAGCTGGAGCGGGTGGTGCGCCACCTCGTGTCCAACCGCTGGCCGTTCCGCCTGCATGCCACCTATGACGAATCGATCTCGCGCATGCTGGACGTGTTCGAGAAGGTCAACCGCGATATCCCCTTCGACGGCCTGCACTGGATGTTCGACCACGCCGAGACCATCACCGAGCGCAACATCGAGCGCGTCAAGGCGCTGGGCGGCGGCATTGCCATCCAGCATCGCATGGCCTTCCAGGGCGAATACTTCATCGACCGCTACGGCAGCGATGCCGCCGAGCACACGCCACCCGTGGCCAAGATGCTGGAGATGGGCGTGCCGGTCGGTGCCGGCACCGACGCCACCCGCGTGGCCAGCTACAACCCCTGGACTGCACTGTACTGGTTGGTCTCCGGCCGTACTGTTGGCGGGACGCAACTGTACCGGTCAACTGGCAGGTTACCTCGCGAAACTGCACTGGAACTGTGGACCGCAGGCAGCGCCTGGTTCTCCAGCGAGCAGGCCAAGAAGGGTCGCATCCAGGCTGGCCAGCTGGCCGACCTCGCCGTGCTGTCGGCGGATTTCTTCAGCGTGCATGAAGACGACATCAAGTCCATCGAATCGGTCATGACCGTGGTCGATGGCAAGGTGGTCTATGGCACCGGTCCGTTCTCCTCGCACGGCCCGGGCGAGATCCCGGTGCTGCCCGACTGGTCGCCGGTGGCCAAGGTGCCGGGACACTATCGCGCCGTCGCCAGCAGCGATGCCGCACGCCAGAAGAAGACCGCGCTGCCGCATGCCTGCGCGGGTTCGTGCGGGGTGCATGGACACGCGCATGATGTGGCGCGCAAGTCGACCGTTCCGGTCTCCCACTTCGCCGGTTTCTGGGGCGCGTTGGGTTGCAGCTGCTTCGCGTTCTGAGCGGGGCCGATCATGCAAGCGCATCATTCCGCTCGCCGGACCGGTTGGCCGGTCCCGCCCCTGGATCTGGGTTTGCTGTTCCTGCGCGTGGCCGGCAGCTTCATGCTGTTCTACGTGCACGGCTTGCCCAAGCTCATGCATTACGCGCATGAGCTGACCGTCATCGAGGATCCCTTCGGCCTCGGCCCGACGGTATCGCTCTGGTCCGCCATTTTGGCCGAAGCGCTATGTCCGGTGTTGATCGCGCTGGGCCTGTTCACCCGCCTGGCCTGCCTGCCCATCATCGGCGTGCTGCTGGTGGCCATGCTGGCGGTGCATCCCGGCTGGAGCATCGCGGAAGGGCAGTTCGGCTGGCTGCTGCTGGTGATCTTCACGGCCATCGCGCTGTGCGGTCCCGGCCAGTGGCGGCTGGGCCAGGCCGCAGCTCAGCCGTAGGAATCAAGTCGATTCACGGCGGTCTCTCTTCCAGCTTCATTGGCAGATTCAACGTTGTCAGGCCGCTCTGCCATGCGCAGGGCGGTTGCTGTCCCCTGCACGGCCCCTCCACACCATCTCACAAGGAGTCACACCATGAGCACCATCACTACCCGCGACGGCACTGAAATCTATTACAAGGACTGGGGCAGCGGCCAACCGGTCGTCTTCGGCCACGGCTGGCCGCTGGACGGCGACATGTGGGAATACCAGATGAACTTCCTGGCCGAGCGCGGCTATCGCGTCATCGCCTATGACCGCCGTGGTTTCGGCCGTTCCAGCCAACCCTGGAGCGGTTACGACTACGACACCTTCGCCGATGACCTGGCCGAGCTGATGGACAAGCTGGACCTGCAGGGCGCGACCCTGGTCGGCTTCTCCATGGGCGGCGGCGACGTGGCCCGCTACATCGGCCGCCACGGCAGCAAGCGCGTGGCCAAGGCGGCGCTGCTGGGCGCGGTGACGCCGATCTTCGGCCAGGCGCCGGACTTCCCGCAGGGCGTGCCGGCCGAGGTCTTTGCCGGCATCAAGGAAGGCCTGCTCAAGGATCGCGCGCAATTCATCAGCGACTTCGCCGCCGTGTTCTTCGGCACCAACCGTCCGGGCAAGGCCGATGCGGTCAGCGCCGGCGTACTCTCGCAGACCTTCAACATCGCCATGCTGGCCTCGCTGAAGGGAACGCTGGATTGCGTGAGCGCCTTCTCCGGCACCGACTTCCGTGAAGACATCAAGAAATTCAACTTCCCGACCCTGGTGATCCACGGTGACGACGACCAGGTCGTCCCCTTCCAGACCACCGGCAAGCTGGTGGCCGAGATGGTGCCGGGTGCGCAGCTGAAGATCTATGGCGGCGCACCGCACGCCCTGTGCGCGACCCACAAGGACCAGATCAACGAAGACCTGCTGGCCTTCCTGAAGGGGTAAGTACCATGAGCCTGGACGCAAACCAACGCCAGCAGCTTGAAAAGCGTCGCCTGGCACCGCTGGCTACGCCTGGCGTGCTGTCCGCGCAGGCCAGCCAGGAGATCGGCGGGGCCTTGACCATGTTGCTGGCGGACATCTTCGCGCTGTACCTGAAGACCAAGAATTTCCACTGGCATATGTCGGGGCCGCATTTCCGCGACTATCACCTGCTGCTGGACGACCAGTCCCAGCAGATCCTTGCCATCACCGATGCGGTGGCCGAGCGGGTGCGCAAGATCGGCGCGACCACACTGCGGTCCACCGGGCAGGTCGGCAAGCTGCAGCGGCTGGCCGACAACGATGCCGACTTCGTCACACCCTCCGACATGCTGGCCGAACTGCGCGAGGACAACTTGCGCCTGGTCGGTTTCATGATAGCGACCCACGAGCTGTGTGATGAGCACGGCGACGTCGCCACCGCCAGCCTGCTGGAGAACTGGATCGACGAGGCCGAGCAGCGGGCCTGGTTCCTGTTTGAATCGGGGCGGACCTCGATGTGAGCGCTCCCTCTTGATGCAGGGTGCGGAAGGCAGAGCTTGACGGCTCTGCCTTTTTTGCGTTTTCCTTCACTCAGCTTCGGATGCATCGGCTTGTTGGCCTCCACTGGAGCGGGTCGTTTTTCTTTCTTTCACTTTTATCGATTTTCCTCGTGATCCAGCCCTTGCCCCAGCGTTTCATCAAGCGTCTCCGCCTGCAGGACGGCCTGGGCCTGACGCGCGCCGCGCAGTCGCAGGTCACGGGCGTCTCGTCCGGGGCGGTGCCGGTGATCGACATTCCGGGCGAGGATGCCTTTTCGGTGATCGTGCAATTGCAGGATTTCCGCCATCACAAGCTGTGGCGTGGCCAGCAGCTGGTGCATGCGGGCGGCCACCGCAGCGGCGAAATGGCCATCACCGACCTGCGTGAGCAGTGGCGCTGCCAGCACCTGTCGGACTACGACAACGTACGCCTGCAGTTGCCGCGCGCCACCATCGAGCAATGGAGCGAGGAGGGCGGACGCCGCATCAGCGGGCTGCAGCAGCGCCAGGCGGTGCGCGACCCGGTGATCTGGCACCTGGTGCAGGCGATGTTGCCGATGCTGGGCGAGGCGGCCAATGATGGCGATACGGTGTTCATGGACAGCGTGACGCTGGCCCTGCACACGCATCTGGCCCGGCACTATGGCGGCCAGCCGCTGGCGCGCAACAGCGGCCGCCTGGCGGGATGGCAGCAGGTGCGGGTACGGGACTACATGCTGGCGCATTTGGGACAGCGCCTGACGCTGGCCGAGCTGGCGGCGCAGTGCGGCTTGTCGCGCGCGCATTTCTCGCGCGCCTTCAAGCTCAGCTTTGGCCTGCCGCCGCACGCCTGGCTGCAGCGCCAGCGCATAGTCCTGGCCTGCCAGCTGCTGCGCGAGGAGGGCAAGAGCATGTCAGTCATTGCGCTGGAGTGCGGGTTCTCGGACCAGAGTCACTTCAGCCGGGTGTTCAAGCAGGTGATGGGGGTGGGGCCGATGGGGTGGGTGAGGGGACAGGGATAGGCCATGCCAGGCCTACTCGCCCAGCACGGAAATATGGGTGCGGTCATCCGGCGTCAACAAGGGCGCGATGCTCGGGTCCGTATATATTTTGTCTCCCGTGCCGGTGACGACGACCAGATGGAGATCAGGATCCGCTTGATTTGCCGTCGTCCCCCGTCGTATCGCCTTCATCGTTCTTGCCAGCGCAGAGCGGCGTTTCCTGCCGGATGCGCGAACGGCGTCTTTCCATTCGTTCCAGAGTTGCTCGACACCCTCGCTGCGCTCTTCATACCGCACTTCGATGCCGCACAGGCCGTCACCCTGGCTCACCAGAAGGTCGATGTGTTCTCCCGGGCGGGAAGGCGTCACGTGAAAGAATTCACTACCGGATCGCTGCAACATTTGCGCAACCAGGCCCTCGGCAAATTGGTGTGCGATTTCTTGACGACGGGAACGTGGCATGGGCGGCTCCTCAGATGAGCTGTGTCAGTGGCGGATTGTTGCGCAGCGACCAGACGCGGCAAACTTCGTTGTAGATGGCAATCTTGACGGCGTCTTCGGCAAGGTCATGGTGTGGCGCAAGACGTGCGATCCCTTTCGACTGGCGTGCATCTATCCCCTTTACATAGATCCGCTCCCGGCGTGCGGTGCTGCGATCGACGATGCCCACGAAGAAAGGGGTCTTCATAGCGTGCGCACGCTTGATGGAATGACCGGACGCATGAGTTCAATACCGCACAGGTATTCACCGCCGGTGCCAATGATGTTCTTGAGATTGCCCATCGTGGTTGTGCGGGTAGCGATGGAGGCCGCCCGGGCTGCTGTCAGAGCCGCACAGGTTACTGATGGGAAGAAGGGATGTGTTCAGGAATACCGCAAAAGCGGATCAGTTTCGAAGGCCTTCGACTACGATGGGCGCTCTTGCGGTGGTCATTGATGGTCCGTCTCGTGCGGATACCGTCAGCTGGCCGGCAGCCTCACCGCTGCCGCGCAGAATGAATCTGCAAGCGCTCTGCCGCCCGCACCAGGTCGGCCAGGGTCTTGGTCTGCATCTTGTCCATCACGCGGCGCTTGTGGACCTTGACGGTGATTTCGCTGATGCCCAGCTCGGTGGCGATCTGCTTGTTGAGCAATCCGCCGATGGCCAGTTCCAGTACTTCGCGCTCACGCGGGGTCAGCTTTTCCAGCCGCGAAGTGCTGGCGGCCTGCTCCACACGCTGATGCAGATCACGCCCGGCAATGGCCAGTGCCTCCTGCACCGCGCCCAGCAGGCGCTCATCTTCGATCGGCTTGGTGAGGAATTCATGGGCACCCGCCTTCATCGCCTGCACCGTCACGGGAATGGTGCCGTAGCCGGAAATGAAGATCACCGGAATGGCATCGCCGCGCTGTTCCAGCCGCCGTACCACCTCGAAGCCATCCGAGCCGGGCATCTTCATGTCCAGCAGCAGGCAGCACGGCGCGCCCGGCAGCGACTCGCGCAGAAACTCGTCGGCCGAGGCATAGCCACGCGCCGTCAGGCCGGCCGAGGCCAGCAGTCTCAACAGGGCGGTCCTGACCATGCCATCGTCATCGACGACGTATACGGTACTTTCCATAATGAATCCGTCTTGCCGGGTTGCGAAAATCCTTGCACCGGCACGCCTTCGCAACGGCCCTCTTCGGGCGTCGCAGGCCTTGCCGTGCAGTCCTTCGCATCATCAGCATTCAGGCCCGGCTTGGATTGTACAAATGTGCTGTTTTTTGTAGAAAATGCCTTTGTTGCATCCATCAAGGGCATATCGTTGCCGGATCGGCAAGGGTTTGGCGCGGCTTCGCCGGACTTGTCTTATCCACAGGGATAATGGGCGGACGGCACCAGCGGTGCTAAGGTGTGCGGCCTGCCCCCGCCCTCCGGAAGCGAGACACCTCATGAATGCCGCACAACGCAACCGCCTCCAGTCCTCCGGACTGGCCTTCCTCGCCGCCTATGTCGATACGCTGGGCTTCATCGCGCTGTTCGGCCTGTTCACAGCCCATGTGACGGGCAACTTCATCCTCATCGGCGCGGCCCTGGCGGATACCTCGCAGATGTCCATCCTGCTGAAATTCCTGGCCTTCCCGGCCTTCATCCTCGGCGTGGCCGTGGCACGCCTGTTCATCGCCGCCATCCAGCGCCGCGATGGCCGCGCCCTGGGCTGGTCACTGCTGCTGCAGTTGCTGTTGCTGACCGGATTCATGCTCTGCGGCATCGCCGCCGCGCCGGTGCAGTCGCCTACTGCAGGCTGGGTGATGGCATCGGGTCTGCTGGGCACCGCCTCCATGGGTGTCCACAGCGCCATCAGCCGCCTGCTGCTGGCGCATCTGGCACCGACCTCGCTGATGACGGGCAACGTCACGCAAGTGGTGATCGACATGGTGGACATGCTGCGCGGCGCGGCCGATGCCGGTACCACCGAGCGCTGCATCAAGTTCGTGTGGCCGGTGCTGTCGTTCGGCGCGGGTGCCATCGCCGCCGCCTTCGCCTATCACGCGATCGGCTTTGCCGGGCTGATCGTGCCGGTGCTGATCCTGGTGGCGATGGTGGTGTGGGAATTTCGCCAGCCGCTGCCGGCCAAGGCTGCCACGTCGTGAACAAGTCGCGGCTGGAAGCCTTCAGCGATGGCGTCATCGCCATTGCCATCACCATCATGGTGCTGGGCTTGCAGACACCGCAGGGCGCCGGTCTGGCCGACCTCGCCCCGCTCATGCCGCCGCTGCTGAGCTATGTATTGAGCTTCGTCTACATCGGCATCTACTGGGTCAACCATCATCACCTGCTGCAGCTGGCCACGCAGGTCGACCGGCGCGTGCTGTGGGCCAACCTGCACCTGCTGTTCTGGCTGTCGCTGCTGCCCTTCGTCACCTCGTGGGTGGCCAACCATCATCGGCAGAGCGCACCCGTGGCCTGCTATGGCGTGGTGCTGCTGATGTGTTCGGTCTCTTTCCTGCTGTTGAAACGCGCGCTGCGCCACAGTGAAGCGGCGCATCCTTCGCTGGCGGCCATGCTGGGACACGGGCGCAAGAATGCGCTCTCCATCCTGCTCTATGCGGTGGCCATTCCGCTGTCACTGGCCACCCCGCTGGGCGCGACCGCCATCTACGTGCTGCTGGCCCTGCTGTGGTTCCTGCCGGACCATCACTTCGAGACGGTCCGTTCGCAATGAAGGCGCGGACTTATCCGCCGATCTTGTCCCACAACGCCTGACCGTTGAAATCGCGGATCACGGCGTGGGCACCGGCAGCCCGCAGGCGCGCTTCATCCAGTCCACCCAGCATGCCGAAGGTCCAGACCTGGGCGCTGCTGGCGGCTTTCACGCCCGAGCTCGAATCCTCGAAAGCTACCGCCTGGTCCGGTGTGCCGCCCAGCAGTTGCAGGGCGGTCAGGTAGGGCAGGGGATCGGGTTTGGCGCGTTCCAGCTCATCGCCAATCACCAGCGTATCGAAGCGGCCGGCCAGGCCGGTGGCCTTCAGCATCAGCTCGGCATTGGCGCGCGGCGCATTGGTCACCACCGCCGTGCGTCCGCCGATGCGGGCGATATGGTCGAGCAGGCGTTCGATGCCGGGCGTGGGCGCGACCTGCTGGTCCAGCTGCGAGCGGAACAGCTGTTCCTTCTCTTCGGCCAGCGGCTGGTATTCCGAGGCCGGCATGCCGGGAAACAGGTGATCGAAGATCATGGCGTTGGACGCCCCCATGATGTGGGTCTTGTAGTAATCGACATCCACCGAGCGGCCCCAGCGCGACAGGATGGTGTTGAAGGCAGCATGGTGCAGGGCGTCGCTGTCCATGAGGGTGCCGTCGAGGTCGAACAGGAAATGCGTGATCGGAGTGCTGTGCGTGTTGGCCATGGGAATCCGTAGCAGGTTGGGGCGACAGGGCAGGATGCCGGTGTGTGAGGCGCTCATTCTATAAGACTCGGTGCAGCGCTGCTGTGCAGTTTTCCGTACTGCGTCCTGAGCATTGTTCTGCCGCTCTTTCTGTACGTTTTTCCGGGCGTTTTTCCGTACTGATTCCTGTAGTGAATTCGGCACGGAATTTTGTACGGAATTCTGCACGTTTTCCTGTACGCCGACTCCGCGCTTCCCTGCTCTCCTACGCCACCTGCCGAACTCCGCCGATGGCGCGCGCGCCAGCGCGCGCCTATAGTCTCTCCGTGGCAATGCCCCCCAGCCCTGCGCCAGTCGCAGAGATCAATCCATCAAGAATCGCGAGGAGACTCATGACCACCTCAACCATCCATCCCCTTCCACCGGCCAGCGTCGAGGCCGTCAACAACAACGGCTCCGGCGTCTCGTGGGGTGCCATCCTGGCGGGCGCTTTTGCGGCGGCGGCCTTGTCCTTCATCCTGGTGATGCTGGGCTTTGGCCTCGGCTTCTCGTCGATCTCGCCGTGGTCCGGCGAGGGCGTCTCGGCCAAGGCCATCGGCTATTCCACGGCCGGCTGGCTGCTGTTCACCCAGATCGCGGCCTCGGCCATCGGTGGCTTCCTGGCCGGCCGCCTGCGTGTGAAGTGGGCTGGCCTGCATACCCGTGAAGTCTATTTCCGCGATACCGCACATGGCCTGCTGGCCTGGGCCGTGGCTTCGCTGGCCACCGCCGCCCTGCTGGGCTCGGCCGTGGGCAGCGTGATCTCGGGCGGGGCCAAGACCCTGGGTGCCGCCGGTGGCGTACTCGGTACCGGCGCTGCCGCGACCGCGGCGGCCATGGGGCCGGAGGGCGCGCAACAAGCTGGCAACCTGGCTGATCGTGCTTCGGGTTATTTCATCGATTCCATGTTCCGTAGCGGCACCGCCAATGGCACCGCCAACACCAGCGCAGCCCCTGCCGCACCGGTGACTCCGGCCGCTGGCAGCGATGCCGCCAACGCTGCTCCCGCCGCTCCGCTGGCTGCACCGACTCCCGCCGATGGCCGTGAACTGACCTCGGCGCAGCGCATGGAAGTGGTCCGCGTCTTCGGTTATTCGCTGGCCAACCAGCAACTGGCCGACAACGACAAGCGCTACCTGGGCCAACTGGTGGCACGCCATACCGGCCTGTCGCAAGCCGATGCCGAGAAGCGCGTGGCCGATACCTTTGCCGCCTACCAGCGCAATCTGGACCAGGCTGCCACCAAGGCCAAGGAAGCTGCTGATGCCGCCCGCAAGGCTGCTGCCTATGCTTCGCTGTGGATGTTCCTGGCCCTGCTGTGCGGTGCCTTCGTCGCCAGCCTGCTGGCCACCTACGGCGGCCGCCTGCGTGATCGCAACGAACTCTACGGCGAACCGGTGTTGCGTCATGAACTTCATGACCATCGCGTCGGCGAACCCGAGTTGCGTTGAACAGCGCACTCCCGCGCCACGTTTCGCCGAACCTGAACACCAACCTTCATAGGAGACTGACATGGGTGCCATTCTGCTCTGGCTCTTGGGGATTCCGATTCCCATCATCCTGCTGCTGATCCTGCTGTTCTGAACGCAGCCATCAATGCAGCAAAGGCAAACGCAGTAACGCACGAGGGCGGCCAATTGGCCGCCCTTGTGCTTTGGCTGGTGAGACCTGCCGTTTACACGCCGAAGATGCTACCGATGGTGGACGGGTTGTACTGCACTCCCTGCAGGGTCAGGTGGTAATACAGCTTGCCCGCGCCCGCGCCGTCCAGGTCGATCTGCAACTGTGTGCTGCCGTTGAGATCGGAGGCCGTGACGTAGTTCTTCACGAAGTCCGGATTCACGATCTGGCCAAAGACCTTCACCCGGTCCATACCGACCGTGAAGTCGGTAACGGTAGCCTTCAGGCCACTCGTCTTGCCGAAGCTGCCCACGGTGATCCTGTCGTCACCTGCACCGGTTTGCACACGGATGCCCCCGACGATCTCGGGATCGGCAGCAGCACCCAAGACCAGCTCGTCATTGCCATTGCCGCCGACGATCGAGGTGCCCGCCTGCGCGGCCCAGTACCAGCCCAGCTTGAGGCCCTGCATGCTGGTGGTCTGGCCCAGGCGCGCGCCGGGAGTGAGCACGGTGGCGCTGATGCTCAGGTCCTGGTAGTAGCCCGGTGGCAGCACGCCGGCCGGGATGCCGATGGCGAAGCTGCCCGCGCCCACATCCTCGAAGGCCACGACCTTGCCGCCCATCTGGATGGTGACCAGATAGCGGTCCGATGCGCTGCCGCCGCCGACCGTGCCGACGAACACCGGGCCCTGGTTGCCGTGCCCGGAGGCAAAGCTGGTGTCCGCATCGCTGATGACGGCATAGGAGGCGCCGGACTGGCCCAGCGACTGTGCTTCGGAGGCGGACTGCTTGCTGCCGCGCACGCCCAGGTCCGACAAGGTCACCGGTGCGCCACCGGCGGCCACGTTCACGCTCAGGTTGCTGTTGACGGAGTTGCCGCCGGTGTCGGTATAGCGGACCTCCAGATCATGCTTGCCGGCCGACAGGCTCTGGAAGACGGCGACGTCCACTTCCTTCGGTCCTCCCCCGAGATCGCTGGCGACCAATGTCTTGCTGCCCACCAGCCGGCCACCTTCATACAGTTCGATCACGTTCCCCGCTACGTTGTTGGAACTGTCGAACCGGACGCGGATCACCGGCCGGCTGCTGGTATTGGCCACACTCAACTGGTACAGCAAGCCGATGTTGGCCAGGCCGACATCACTGAGGCCGGTTTCCAGATCGGGGCTGAGCTTGTACTGGTCCACGCCGTTGCGCTTGAAGCCGCCCAGCATCTCCAGCGCCACGTTGTTGAGTCCGGCCGTGGCGGCAGGCTTCAGGCCCAGGCGCAGCCACGCCCCCAGCGTATCGAGGCTGCTGCCCTGCTGCAGCAGGCTGAAGGAGGTGGTGCCAGTCCCCAGCTTGTCGAACATCTGGTAGCTCTTGAGGCTGCCGATGCTGGTGTTGCCGTCGCCGGAGACGCCCTTGCCGCCCCATTCGGCGGAAATGCCGCGAATCGCCTGGAGCAGGCTGGCCGCCGTGAAACCGGCAGGCAGCGTCGGGATGGCCTGCTCGTTCTTGGTCAGCACGGCCGGGAAGGTGAGCGGTGCCGTGGAGGAGCCGAAGACGTTGGACATCTTGATGAGCCCATAGCCGAACTGGCCGTCCACCACGCTCACGGCCAGGCTGGCCGGTGTCGTCCTGAGGGTCGACATGTCCACGCGGCCTTTGCTGGTATTGCCCGCCTGATCCACCAGGGCGATCTCGAACCGGTGTTCGTTGTTGAGGCCGTTGCTGAGGTCGGGATTGGGCGGGAAGCTGTACCTGATCCCCTCCAGGATGGCCTTGACCTGGCTGCCGGGCAGGCTCGCGCCATCCTGGCGGCTGATGCTCAGCTCGCGGGTGGCGGCGGTGTAGCGGATGGCCAGCCCGTCCACCCCGCCGATGCTGCCGGTGATGTTGAAGTCGGTGGTGGTGGGGAACCGCTTGTCCGTACTCAGGACAATCTTTTCAGAGCCTGCGGGGCTGGTCGCCGCAGGCACAGGCAGCGTCAGCACCACCTTGGCGGTGTCGCCTGCCACGGGGGCGGTCACCTCGCCCTTGAAGAGCTTGACCCCGTCGCTGGTCTGGTTTCTGGGAACGATGGTGTTCACCGTGGCCTGATTCCCGGCCTGGCTGGCATCCAGGTCCAGGTCAGGGGCGCGGGTGTCCACCACCAGGGTGGCGCGCGAGGTGGCGCCCAACGCGCTGCCGGGGCCCACGAGTGTGATCTCCATGCTGCGTTCGATGTCGTTGCGGCTGGTGGTGACCATGCGCACGCCTTCCACGATGCGCTTGACTTCCTCGCCCGTGAAGTTGGCCGTGGAGCTCTTCCTGATCTGCACTTCGCCCTCGCGGGGTGACCACCAGAACAAGCCATAGACACCTGCGATGGAGCCGAAGTAGACCACTTGGCCGCCTGAACGGATCTCACTCTTTGCATCCGTGCTATAGATCATCTCATTGATGGGATCTACCCCGGTGAAGTTGAGCTTGATGGTTTCCGGCGTTCCCGTCGGTGCCGCCACCGTCCTGACGAAAGGCGTACCTTCGGTCAAGCCGCCGGTACTGACGAACTCGCTGTTGAGATAGCGCTTGCTGGTGCGCTGGATGCCCGCCACCGTATCGTTGAGGTCGACCTGCAGGCCATATCCCTCCACTTGCACGGTCACCCGTGCATTATCGAAACTGCGGCGTCCGGTATCGTCGATCAGTTTCACGTCGATGGTGCGCTGGTCGAAGCCGGTGGCCAGGTCCAGTGAGTTGCGCAGCTTGATCGCGCTCAGGACGCTGCGGATCTCGGCTCCTGTAAAGGTCCCGCCCGAAGTCTTGGAAATCGTCAGCGTGGTGGTCCTGTCCTCGTTCACGACGGTTTCGTAAGACACATCTCCCACACCACCCACGGTCAGGTTGCCGACCTTTGCGTGTGCCGCGTTCATGCGCACTTCAGTGCCATCAAGTACCAGCAGGTCGTTGTTGCTGATGAGCTGGTTGCCAGCGGGAGACTTGTTGTTGAACACCAGTTCGATGGAACGCGTGGCGTTGCCGGCCGGTGCCGCTGGCGAAGCGAAGAGGGACAAGCCCCCCAGCAGCTCCGAGCGCGTCGCCGGGAGCACCAGGTTGCCCTGCACGCCGCTGGTGGCGGCATCCAGGTCGAGGGCAGAGGGGGTCGTGGTGAACATGCGGACCTTGACTTCGGTCGGTTCGCTGCGGTTGTCGGGGCTGGACTGCTGGATCGCCTTGTAGGTCCATGGCGTTTCGCGCCAGCCATTGCTGTTGACCACGCCGACACCTTCCAGCGTGCGCTGGTGCGAACTCGCGCCGCTGTTGTGCAATTGCTCCTCAGCCACCAGGCTTGCGCTGCGGTTGACGGCCACCCAGTTCTTGACGGCTTCCGGTGTCTGCGCGGGCTGCGAAGACGGCGCCTCGCGATACCACTCGCCGCTGTTGCCACGGCGCGAGATGATGTAGCCGCCGCCCTGGGCCGACCACACGTACCAGTCGCTGTCGGCAGGACCAGTGCGGTACACCGGTTTGCTCATGTCGACCAGCGGCACGCCGTTTTCGGAGAACTCGGCGCCAAAGTAGGCGGGTGACGTATTGCGCAGCCTGAAGATGGTGTCGCCCGATTGGACCAGTTCGTAGACCGCATTGGCCGTGGTGTTGGCCCCGCTCACGGTCTTGAGGCCGGACAGGGTGAGCGTGCGGCCGACCTCCAGCCGGCCCTTGCCTTCAGCATTCAGGACGAGGCGGCCCACCTCGAGGCCATCATCGCGCGTGACGATGGCCGTCATGCCGGCGCGTCCGCTGACTTCCAGCACCATCTTGCTGCCCAAGGGGAGCACCGAGGAATCGCCGACATCCAGCAACACCGTGCGGTCGGGCAGGATCCGCACTGGCGTGACCACACTCAGGCCAGGTGCATCCAGCTTGGTCAGCAGATTGAACTCCAGCACCTCGCTCACGCTGCTGTTGCCGGCCGCATCGGTCTGGCGCAGCTGTACGCTCTTGACGCCATCGGTACCACTCTCATCGCGGCCCTTGACCTTGATGCGGTCGCCGGTACCGACTTGCCATGTCGTGCCGCGATCCAGGCTGTATTCCCATACCGAACCGGCTTCCTGCGCGCCGATCAGGACCGTGCCATCCGTAGTGCTGCCGCCGCTGACGGGTTTCAACAGGGTCGGGATCAGCTTGGCCGGCGCGACGGTGTCCAGGGTGAAGCTGAACTCGTCGCTGGCGACACTGCGATTGCCGGCACGATCGATGCTGCTCACTTTCAGCTTCTTGAGGCCATCGCTGCCACCGTCCCTGGTGCCGCGAATGGGCTGGTTGAAGCTGTTCCACGCAATGCCATCGAAGCTGTATTCGAAGCGCAGGCCGGCTTCGCTGGCCACCGGGGTCTGCAGCCGCGAATCGCTGGTGATGCGGTCAGTTCCGTCACGTCCGCTATCGGCCACCAGCGAGGGCAGGCCGGGCTTGGCCGGGGCCGTGGTGTCCAGCTCCATGGACAGCACGCTGCTGGTGCTGGTATTGCCGGCCGCATCGGTCTGGCGTACCAGCAGGCGTTTGGGGCCATCGCCGCTGACCGTGAAGCGGTTGCCGCTGCCGTTGGTCCAGCTGGTGCCGTCGTCGGTGCTGAACTGCCAGCTCGCGCCGGCGTCCAGGTCCAGCACGTCGATACGGCCGTCATTGCTCAGGTGCGTGGCTTCATCGCCGCTGCTGTTGTTGACCAGTGCCAGGCGGGGTGTACGCGGAGGCGTGGTGTCCACCGTGAACTCCAGCTTGGCGCTCGGATCGCTGACGTTGCCGGCGCGATCGGTCTGCCGCACCTGCAGGCTGCGGCGGGTACCGTTGTCGGTGAAGCTGACGGTGTTGCCGGTGATGCCGGTCATCGACCAGGTGGTACCGTTATCCAGACTGTATTCCCAGGTGGCGCCGGATTCCAGGTTGTCGATGCGCACGGTGCCATCGGTGGTGATGCCGTCGTTGGCCAGCGCACCGGAGTCCAGCCGCAGCACCGGCGTGGGGGCCGGCGGGCGTCCGGTGTCGAGGGTGAAGGCCAGGGGCAGGCTGTCGGTGTGATTGCCGGCCAGATCGTACTGGCGCACGATGACCGTTTTGGCACCGTCGCCGGCCGGCAGTGTCAGCCGGCTACCGCTGCCGGCGACGAAGCTGCTGCCACCGTTGACCGAATATTCCCAGCGGCCCAGCGGTTCCAGACCGGCGATGTCGATCATGCCGCTGTTGCTGAACAATCCGCTGGCCGCATCGCCGCGCGCACCGACCAGGCTCAGGCCGGGTGCGGCCGGGGGGCTGGTGTCCAGCGTGAAGCCCAGGCGGCTGACGCTGCCGGCATTGCCGGCCACATCCAGCTGGCGTACTTCCAGATACACGTTCCTGACCTGGCTGGGGGCCAGGCCGATCGGATTGATGGTGGTGCCGCTGGCATCGGTCCAGGCCGGGTTGTCGGCATAGTCGTTGCGGTTCAGGCGCCACTGCAGTCGCGCACCCGGCTCCAGGCCGCTGACCTTGACGGTATCGTTGTTGGTCACCGGCAGGTCGTTGACGGTCCCGCCCACGCTGTCGAGCGCAATGACGGGCGCGCCCGGAGCCTGGGTGTCCAAGTTCAGGTCCAGGGTCTGCGCGGCGCTGCGGTTGCCGGCTTGGTCGAACTGGCGCACGCTGGCCGTCTGTGCGCCCTGCGCGGTGACGGTGAAGCTGTCACCCATGCCGGCCTGGTATTCGCCGGTGCTGCCAATGCGGTATTCCCACTGAGCGCCTGCGGCCATGCCGCTGACTTTGACCTTGCCGTTGCTGGTGATGCCGTCAGTGGCCGAGACACCCGTGTCTTGTTCCAGCGTGAGCACCAGACTGGCCGGGGGAGCCACCGTGTCGATAGTCACCTGGTGGGCCACCTTGATGGAATCCACGCCGGTACTGGTATTGCGGGCTTGCAGCTGCAGCGTGCGCACCACGCCATCGGCACTGTTGGGACCGAGCTTGGTCCAGTCTTCGGCCGTGACCATGTAGCTCCAGGTGAACTTGCCGCCGCCGGCATCGTGGGGAGTGATGCCGCTCTTCATGACGCTGCCATCCGGGTAGAACAAAGTCAGCACATCGTTCTGTCCGGCGCTGCCGCTCAAGGTGACGCCCGCCGTGCGTTCGGCCAGGTTGATGATGTCATCGCCCGCGACCACGTCCCAGGTCGGTACGCCCGTCACGCTCAGCAGCAGCGTGCGCAACTGGTTCCAGGTGTTGAGCCCGCTGCCGTCATCGGGCAGCAGTGCCAGCTGGGCGCGGATCTGCGCCACCACGGCGGCATCGCTCACTGGCATGCCGATGAGGGCAAAGTCGGCCGGCAGCAGCGGGGAGGTGTCGAGGCCCTGTTCGGCCAGCGCCAGCTTGTGCACCAAACTGACCAATTGCTGCAGTTCCTGCGGCGTGTCGACGGCGGCGGTACTGCGGCTGTCCACCAGCGAACTGAGCAGCTGGACCGCATTGCGGGTGGCCCCCGCTGCGCTGCCATCGAGCTGCTTGAGCAGCATCATGTCCACGCCGATGTTCTCGAAGTGTTCCAGCTTGGCCAGGTCGGCGGTGGCGGTATTGTCAGCCGTGCCGTCGGCTTGCTGCAGCAGCAGGCGATAGCTGTCGACCACGGCTTGCAGGGCATTGAGCCTGGCCACCGTACTGCCCTTGACGGCAGTGGTGGCCAGGGCCGCATTGACGGCGTCGCGGTGGCCGGCATTGTCGCTGATGCCGGTGATGGCCAGGGCCTGATAATCGGCCACGGTGGGGGCGGCGCCGCCGTTGGTTTCGGCATAGGCGATCACGCGGGCATAGGCTGCGCGCACGCTGGTGGCCAGGGCCTGCACTTCACCGAGGGTGTCGAAGTCGCTGACGGCCTTGGTCTGCAAGACGGCGATGAAAGCATCGCGTTCGTCGTCGCTCAGGGACTGGATGCCGAACCGGGCCAGCTCACCGCTGGCCGGCGCATTGCTGACCGGCTGCGTGCGGGGCTGTCCGGCCAGTCCAATCAGCTTGCCCACGGTGGCACCCAGGGCTTCGATCTTGGCCGGCGTGGCCACATCGGCAGCGGAGAGACTGTCGATGAGCGAATTGAAGAGCGACAGGATGGCGCCATCCTTGCCAGCGCCACCGGGCGCGGTCACGCCCGCAATGGTGACGCCGATGTCGCGGTAGTGCTCACCGGTGAGCGCCACGGCGGTATCGCCTGCAGTGCCGTTGGCACTGTCGAGGATGGCGTTGTAGGCCGTCACGACGCGCTTGATGCCCGCCGGGGTATCGGCCCGGTCGGGTCCGATGCCGCTGGCATGCAGGGCGGCATTGATGGCCGCCACGCGCTCCGGGCTCACCAGTGCGATGCGGGCACCGGTGGCATCGGTCTCGAAGCGTGCCAGCCCGATGGCACGATAGTCCTCGGCGGTGGGTGCGGGGGCGGTTGGCGAACCGGTTTCATCGGCGTAATGCAGGATTTTGTCCTGGGCGCTGGCCGCGCGGCTGGCCAGGGTCTGCAAGGCAGCGAGACTGCCGACCTCGCTGCCGCTGGCGGCAATGGCCGAGAGGATCGCGGGCAGGTGATGGCCGGGTGTGCCGGCGGCGTTGTTGTAGGCGGTCAGGCTCAGGCCCAGTTCCTGCAGGTGTGCCGCGCTCAGGTCGGTGCTGGCCAGGCCGGTGGCAGCGCTGTTGCGGACCGACGCGATCACGCCCAGCAGGTGGCTCAGCTTGGCCGGCAGGGCCAGCGCGGTGCCGGTGTGGTCCACTCCGAGGTTGCTGAAGCTGCGGGCAGTGATGGCGTCGATCAGCAGGGTCATGTTCGCCGCCGGAACGCTCGCCACTTCACCGGGCGGCAGACCGAGCGCGATCAGGTCGGCCGGGAGCGGGCGTGAGGGTGCTGCCGGAGCATGGTCGAGGGTACTGTCCACCACACGCTGTGCAGCAACGATGATGGCCTGCAGCAGTGCCGGCGTATTGGCGCGGCTGCCATCGATGGCGGGGGATTTCAAAGCATCGTTGAAGAGCTTGAGATACTCCGCGTTGCTGCCCGCGCCATTGACCGGCAAGGTCAGGCCGATGGCTTCCAGCTCGGCTGCCGTGGCGAGTGCGCCGGCATTGTCTTGCGCCAGCTTGACGAGATGCTCGCGCGCGTTGATGGCCGCCGTGGCCAGCGTCTGCAGTGCCGCCAGCGAGACCAGCACGCTGCCGGGATCAGTGAGGCTCTGCAGCTTGCTGAGCACGAAGCCCAGGTTGTCGGAGCTGACACCGGTCACGCCCAGCCATTGCAGGTCCTCCACGGTGAGAGAAATGCTGCCCTCGGCAGCGCCGCCCAGCGGCCCGATGCTGCCCGCCTTCATCAGCTGTTCCACCACCAGCGCCATGCGGTTCAGGCCGGCGATGGTGTTGATGCGGCTGGCGTCCGGCTGGGCGTGCAGGGCACTGTTCAGGAGCAGCAGCGCCGAGGTTGGATTGGTGGTGGGCAGCTGGATGCCGATGGTCTGGTAGTCCCCCTGCGTGGGCGCGCTGGTGCCGCCGTTGTTGACCCAGGCCAGCAGCGTGGCATAGCTGGTGGCGATGGCAGCCAGCTTTTCCACACTGTTGACGCCGCTCACATCGTGGGTGGCAGCATTGTCCTGCGAGCGTGGCGCGCCGGTGGCGGGATCCACGCTGTTGCCCTTGAACTGCACGGCATTGAGGAAGGCGCTGCGCGTGGCCTCGTTGGTGATGGCACCCAGGCCCAGGGTTTGCAGGCGGGCCAGGCTCAGCGTGCTGTCCTTCTGCGCCGAGAGCGGATCATCCGCGCTCTCGCGCGCCAGGCGGATCAGGTCGCTGACGGTGGCCGCCAGGCTTTCCAGACGCTCCGGCGTGCTCACGCCGACCGTGTTTTGTGCGCCGACCACGCTGTTGAAGAGCGCCAGCTTGTCGGCGTCGGTGGTGCTGTCGGCCGATGAGCGCGCCAGACTCGCCAGGTTCACGCCGATGGTGCTGTAGTAGCTGGCTTGCAGCGCATTGCCGGATCCGTCGCCGGCTGTGCCGTCGGCGGCCGTCAGGATGAGGTTGTAGGCCTGCACCACGTTCCTGAGCTTGCTGCGCGAATTGACATCGGGACCATTCAATTTGGCCACGGAAGCGTTGATGCTGGCCAGATTGTTCACATTTATCGCCACAGCGCCACTGCCGGCAGTGATGCCGGTGGCGGTGTAGTCCGCCAGCGTGGGGGCCGGGTTGAGCAGGCTGTCATTGGCATAGGCAATGATCTTGTCCAGTGCGCCGTTGCTGCCTTCGAGCAGTGCCTGGATCTCCTCCACCGTATCGATCTGGTTGGCCGTGCGAGTGCGCAGGGCCTGGATCAGTGCCTCCAGGTTCTCGCCCTCGCCACTGGTGACGAGATTGCGCACACCCAGCAGGCTGGCGGCCTCGGCCCATTTCTGGCGGCCGGCGGCGTCCAGCGTGCTCACCCCCTGGCCATCGATGAACAGGGCCACGGCAGCGCCCAGGGCTTCCAGCTTGCCGAGGCTATCGACCTGGTCGCGGCTCTTGCGATGCAGGACATCGTTGAGCAGGCTCAGGTGTTCGGCGGTCTTGTCACTGGGGCCGGCCGGGTCGGTCAGGCCCCACAGGGTCAGGCCCAGTTTGTCGTAGTCGCCCAGCAGCGGATCGCTGCCCGGCGTGGCGTCGGCGACCAGGTCCAGGTTGGCACTGGAGGCTTCATTGGCCTCGGACAGGATGCGGGCGAAACTGTCGACGATGCCTTGCAGCTGCTCGGGTGTGGCGACCTGCGCCTTGCCGATGCGCGTACCGGCCAGCAGCGAATTGAGCGCATTGACGCCGACCATATCGGCGCCGGTGACGCCCGTGCCCGTGTAATCGGCCGACACCGGTGCGGGCTGGTTGGCATCGTCGGCATAGGCGTGGATGCGGTTCTGTGCAGTGCTGGTGCTGGTGGCCAGGGTTTGCAGCTTGGCCAGGGTATCGACGCCGCTGCCATCATCGGCACTGGCCTTCAACACCGCCAGTACGGCCGGCATGCTGTCCGGCTGCAGTCCGGTCACGCCCAGCTTGGCGAGGAGGGTTTGCAAGGTGGCGGCATGCGTGGCCGGAGTGCCGGGCAGGTCGCTCAGATTGCCGGCAGCGATATGCAGAACGGTATCGCTGGCGCGGATCAGGTCCTTCAGCTCGGAGACGGTATCGATGTCGGCGCGCTGCTTGCCACCACGGGCCAGGGCCGAATTGAGCAGGGCCAGGCTGGCTGGTGACTGCGGCGGGGTGACGCCGATCACCTCGAAGTCAGGTGCGCCGGGCTGCGCACGGGTGCCGTCGGCATTGCCGATCTGGCCGAGAATCCTGCCATAGGCCGTGACGATGGCCTGCACCTGTCCCGGCAGATGCACGTCGGGTGCACTGATGGTCGCTGAATCCAGCACCGAGTTGAGGCTGGCCACCATCAGCACGTCGTCCACGCCGGTGATGCCGAGATTCCGGTAATCCTCCAGCAGCGGTTCCGTCGCGCCGGGCTCGTTGCCGGCGTACTTGCGGATGCGCTCGGCGCTGCCCAGGGCATTGCTGGCACGCGCGGCCAGGGTCGCCGGGGTATTGACCTCGCTGCCATCGTCGGCGGTGCCGGCAATGGCCGGCAGTACCACGCGCAGCTCCTCGGCGGTGTAGTCGTGGCCGATGTGCAGGCGCTTCCACTCGTCGGCCGTCACCGTCTCCGGCTGGCCGGCGGCAATGCGGATGATGCGGCTGGCGATGTCGGCCAGCGTGTCCAGTTCTGCGCTGGTGTCGACTTCGGCCGCAGTGCTGCGGTCCACCGCCTGCGCCAGGAGTTTGACGGCATTGCTGCGTGCAGCGTCGCCGCTGCCGCTGGGGAAGCGGTTCTGCAGACTCTTGACGCCGACGCGCTGGAAGTCCGCTTCCGTGGGCAGGGTGGCAGGGGTGCCGTTGGTGGTGCTATCGGCCGCGTTCAGGATCACGGTGTAGGACTTCACCAGCCCGGCGACCTTGCTCCATGCATCGACACCGGCCACGCCCACGCCGCGCAGGGCGCTGTTGATGGCCGGCAGCCGGTCAGCCGTGACCTGGGCACCGGCGGCGAGCAGGTCCGGATGTGCGTACTGGGCCAGCGTGGGTTCCGTAAGGGCAGGATTGGCGGGATCGATGGGCGTGATGCCCTGGGCATAATTCATCAGCGTCTGCAGGGTGCCCAGGTCGAGGGCGACGATGGCGCGGAGCTCGGCCAGGCTGTCGACCACGCCGCTGACCTTGCCGCTGTCGATGAGCGATTGTGGCACCGCGCGCAGCTGGGCGGCCAGGCGGCCGACGTTCTCGGCGGTCACGCCGGAGATGCCCAGGGTACTGAAATCTTGCGCAGTCAGGGGCACGGCCAGATTGGTGCCGGCGGCGAATTGCGTCACGCGCAGCGCGGCGGTGGCGAGGCTCTCGATCATGGCGGTCGTGGCCACTTCATGCAGCGCCTTGCCGTCGATCACCTGGCCCAGCACGCGCGCAGCGGCCGGGGTCAGCGCGGTGGCCACGCCAAGCGTGGCATAGGTGGCGACGTCGGGCAGGTTGGCGTCGGTGGTATTGCCGGCCGTGCCATCTGCCAGTGCTGCCACGCGCGCAGCGGCCTGGACGATGTCGCGGATGGCGGCGATGCTGTTGCTGAGTGCCGCAGGCAAGGTTTTCAGGGCGGCATTGGCCAGGGTCAGCGTGCCTTGCTGATCGGTGCCGGCCATGCCCATGTGTTCGAAGTCGGCCGAGGTCGGCGCGGGATTGCTGTCGTTGTCGCCATAGACTTTGGCCTTGTCCAGGGCCTGGTTGGCGGCCACGACGGTGCTATCGACAAGGTCAGTGAGGCCGCGCGCCTCATTGACCTTGTCGGGATCGGCGGTGGCCGCCACTGCGCGCAGGATGGCCGGCAGATAGGCGGCATCGACGGGCTTGCCGATCAGGTCAGTCAGGCGTGTGCTGCCATCGCTCTTGGTGAGGGCGATCCTGGCCTCTTCCAGCGCCTGTTCACGCCCGGCTTGTGCGGTCTGCAGCGCAGTGCGCGCGGTCGCCAGGGCGGTTTGCTTGGCGGCCTTGTCGGCACCGGTGGCCAGGTCTGCTGCCTGCACCGCCGCCACCACGGCGGCCTTGGCCTCTATCACCGCCTTCTCGCGGTTGGCCAGCGGCACCATCTGCTCGATGACCTGGCTGCGATCGGCAATGAAGGTCTGGATGCTGTCGGTGTAGTTGCCCGCCTGATCGATCTGGCGTACCTCCAGCCGTGCCTTTCCATTGAAGGTGCCGGATTCGCCGATCAACTGCAGCTTGTCACCGGCTTTCCACTGTATCCACGTGCCGGGTTCGACGTTTGCGCGTGCTCCATCGGCGTGTACCACTTGCAGCGTGCTGTTGCTGGTGCCGACAGCGGTGGCCAGGCGCAGGTGGACTTCAGCGCCGGTCTCGAAGGCGGCCACCGGATTGAGGGTCACCTGGCTCTGGCTGGAAATGCCGTCGCTGTTGCTCACGCCATCATCGCGGTTCTCGGCCATGACCAGTTGCACCTTGACCGGCGCGGTCTTGTCCAGCGTGAACTGCAGCGGGGTATCCAGCTCCCGCGAGCCGCCAAAGCCGTTGGTGAACTGCGCACCGATCTGCACCACGCGCGCCTTGACCCAGACCGGCCCGTCCTTGCTGACCAGATTGCGGGCCAGGTAGTGCACCTGGCCACCGCTGTCGACGCTTTCCACTACCAGGCCGACCGGATCGATCCAGTTGCCGTAGATCGGCTGGCCGTCCGCACTCTTGGCCGTGGCCACGGCGAACTGCAGGCGTTCGCTTGACTTGATCGCATTGCCCAGTACCACCCGCACGGAAGCGTCGCTGGTGAGCAGGTCGTCATTGCCTTGCGGCGTGGTGCGCAGCGGATCGTTGCCCTCGCCACCGGTGTAGAAGGAATCGTTGGCCAGCATGATCTTGTTGCTGGCGAAATCCGTCAGGCCGGGTGGCGTCTTGATGTCGATGCGCACATCGGCGTTGCCCTGCCAGAGGTTGTTCGCGCTGCGGCTGTTGTCGCCATCGCTGACGGCCACCTGGGCCGTCACGGGCTGTTCGCGCGTCATCTGCTTGAGCAGCTCGATGGCGGCCTCGTTGGGCCGCAGTACGGCAATGCCGCTGCTGTCGGCGGTGCTCACCGGCAGCTTCACGCGGACCTCCTTGCCCTGTGCGTCATGTCCGATGAAGGTCACTTCCACCTTGGACTGCGGTGGCGCACGTACCGCCAGGCCACCGTTGCCGAGGGCTTCCTGATCCAGGATCACCGTGCCGCTGTTGGCCGGTGCCTGCCACGGCGGACCGCCGGGCGTGGTGTTCTTGATGAGGATGGCGGGGTCGGACAGCGCGATGTGGTTGTCCAGCAGGAAGTCGTTGATGCTGCTGCCGTTGGGCAGCTTTTGCAGCTGGTCGTAGAGCGTGCGCGCCTGGTCGCGCTCGCTCTGGCTGCGGGCCGGATCGTTGGCGCGCGCATTGAGGCTTTCGCCGAAGAGGTCGGATTGGGTAGTGCCGTCTTTCCATTTGAGCCGGCTCTGCAAACCATCCGTGAACTGCAGGGCATCGGCCAGCTTGCGGATGGCTTCGCCGTTGTCGGTATAGCGTTCTTTGTTGGTCTGGACCAGGTTGGCAATGGCCTTGAGCGCGATGCCGTAGTTGCGCGCGGTCACGCTGGCAGACTGCAGGAAGGCCGGATTGATCACGGCCGCGCCTTGGGCATCGGTGGTGGTCACCGGGGCCACGTCACCGGAGAGGATGTCGACCTTGAACAGGTTGCTGACGGCGGCATTCGCGCCGGTCACCGTGGTCGCGCCGACCTGTGCGGCGGCCAGGTTGGTCTGGCCGGTACCCAGGCCCGCCTTGAGCGCGGCCAGTTCGGTCAATGCCGTGACGTTGATGACCTGGTTGCTGCCATCGGCCAATGCCACCGCACGCAGCACCGTGTTGCCCAGGTCGGTCATGCGCACGCTGGCTTCATCGGCATAGTTGTCGGCCAGGCCGGGGGTGTTGTCGCGGATGGCCAGCAGGATCAGGCCCTTGTAGCCGGACTGGTCCAGCACCAGCGTGTAACGGCCATTGATGACCGGGACCGCCTTGCCGATCACCCGGCCTTCAGCGTCATAGGCGGTGATGGTGGCATTGTTGAGCGGACCGAGGGCTGCAGCACCGGACAGGGTTGCGGCAATGCCAGCGCCAGTGCCACTGCCACTACCAGTACCGGGCGCGGCAGCACCGCCGCCGCCGCCGCCGCCTCCACCCCCTGCCGCCGCCAGCAGGCCCAGGCCGCCGGCAATTACCGGCCAGGAGATCCCGCCCTTGCTGCTGCCGATATCGGCCGGGGCATCGGCCACATCCTGTATCGCCAGCGAAGAGCTGCTCCCTTTGCCACTGGTGAACTTGCTCGCAGTGATGTCGCTACCGCCCGAGTCGCCGCTGCGACTGCCGCCGGATCCGTCGTTGCCGGCCAGGGCTTCGGCGGGGCGCGCCTCCTCGGTGTCGGGGGAGGCCGCGGTTTCCTCGTCGGTCTTGTCCTTGTCCGCTTCCTGATCCTGCTTGTTCCTGGCGACCTTGGGTTTGACCACACGCTTGATGCCATAGCGCGTGATCTCCTTGGAGGTGACGGTCACGGCAGCATCGGCCGGGACCTCGATGTGGTTGAGCTTCTCGAACACGTCACCCAGGGCGACATCGCCGTCGGCGAACTCCAGCATCAGTTGCGGTGAATTCACCGCCGCCACGGCACCGCGGCTGATGATGATCTTGTGGCCGCTCTCCAGCACCAGGGCCAGGTCGAGATCGATGGCGCGCACATCCTTGATGTCGCGCTTGTTGATGGTGCGCAGCAGGGCGCTGGCTTCGGTCAGATTCAGTACGGTAATGCTCATGGTGGCTGCTTTATCGTTGAAGACATACCCGATCGCGTCATCCGGCATGCATGTTGATCACGACTACGCCAGCCGCAGGACGACAGAGGCCACGGCACTGCCGACCCGGCAGGCATGGCGATCATTGCGGAGGAGACAGGACTGGCCGGCGCAAGCGTCTGCGTTCGGATCAGTGGGGCGAAGCCTGTCTCGGTGGAGGGAGCTGAAGCGATTCCTGCCGGGGGCCGGTCGGCCTTGTCTTGTGTTCGGGTGGCTCGACCGCATCCGCCATGCATGACCAGTACTTCCGCCACGGCGTAGATTAACGGCAGAAATTATCCGTGCCGGGTCGGCGCAGGGCTGTCGAAATAATTCGATTTATTTGAGCAACAAGCAGGTGTTTTGGGCAATTTCAAAAGTGTGCCGACGAAGGACTGGCGGCAGCCAACACAAACTGTGAAAGGAAGAAGAAAACTGGCCCTGAGGACAATGCACAGCGCCCGGGAGGACAGCCGCAATCGCAAGGGATAGGAGGGAGGAAGCGGCGGGTGCGAAGGGAATATCGCGGAATGGAAATCGGAGAGTGGCAGGGGAAGCTTGCGCCGGGCGCTTCCCCTGCAAGGTCGAACCGTGGAGATCAGTCTTCCTCGACCCAATCGACGACCGCTCCCAGCGAACGCAGGTTCTCCACGAACTTGGGATGGGCGCGCCGGATCGGCAGCGCATTGCGGATCTCGGAGCGGCCCTCGATGCTGGCGGCGACCATGAACAGCGCGATGGCCACGCGGATGATGTAGGGGCTTTCCACCGAAGCCGGCGACAGCGGCAGGCCGCCGAAGGTGATCAGGCGATGCGGATCACCCAGGAACACGTGGGCACCGAACTTGGACAGTTCGCTGCTCCAGCCCATGGCACCGTCGTAGATCTTGTTCCAGAACATGGTGTTGCCCTCGGCCTTGACACCCAGGGCGATGAAGATGGGCAGCAGGTCCACCGGCAAATAGGGCCAGGGAGCGGCTTCCACCTTGGTGAGGATGTTGCTGGTGAAGGGTTTGACCACCTTCAGCGGCCCGTTCTGGCGCGTGTGCGACCAGCCGTTCTCATGCACCACTTCGACGCCGAATTTGGCGAAGGTGCGGTCGATCAGCGGGAACTGTTCCGGTGCGCTGTTGCGCACGCGGACCTGGCCCCCGGTGATGGCGCCCATGGCGAGGAAGGTGGCAATCTCGTGGAAATCCTCGTCGAAGCGGAATTCACCGCCGCCCAGCTGCTGGCCGCCGCGCACCGTCACGCGCGAGGTGCCGAGGCCGTCGATCTGCACGCCCATCATCACCATGAAGCGGCAGAATTCCTGCACGTGCGGTTCCGAGGCGGCATTGGTGAGCACCGACTCGCCCTCGGCGGCAGCGGCGCACAGCACGAAGTTTTCGGTCGTGGTGACCGAGGCATAGTCCAGCCAGTGATGATTGGCCTGCATGCGGCCGCCGGTGCGGATGATGAGCGAATCCGGGCTGCTTTCCACCCGCGCCCCGAAGCGCTGGAAGACTTCGACGTGCGGATCGATCTCGCGCACGCCGAGCGTGCAGCCCTTGACGTCGTTCTCCAGCCGCGCCACGCCGAAGCGTGCCAGCAGCGGCGGTACCAGCATGATGGAGGAACGCATCTCCTCCGGCAGGTGGTGCACTTTGGGATCGAAGTGCGTATCGCGGTGATGCAGTTCCAGCACGCCGCTGGCATAGTCCACCTTCACCTCGCTGCCCAGCACGCGGAAGATCTCCAGGATCTTCTTGACATCGGTGATCTCGGGGATGCCGATCAGCCGTAGCGGCTGGTCGGTCAGCAGGGTGGCGCAGAGGATGGGGAGGACGGCATTCTTGTTGGCGGAGGGGGTGATGTCGCCGCGCAGCGGGCGGCCACCGTGTACGATGAGATTGGACATGAAGAAAATCGTTGATTCAGTCTGACGGAAGTGCGCCGGAAGCAGCCTGCCCCGGCCGGGAATGGACAGATTATGCGCCGCCCGGTTGCAGCCAGGGAAGCAAATTATGTCTCGCGGCGGCGGCCTCCCCGGGACTTGTCGCCTTGTCATCTTATTCACTTGCGGCTGTACGGCAGTGAAGGTTGCTGCATTGAAAGCCAAGTTTCCGTATCATGGCCGCTCTTGGATGATCGCACTGACAAGGTTTTCGACGATGTTTCGCACGCAGCAGTCCCGTTCCGGTAATGATTTACGCTTTTCCCTGCTGATCCTGCCTGGCCTGCGCCGGGCCGGCATGGTGGTCCGTCTCCTGATGTGCAGCGTCTTGCTGCTGGCGCTGACGGCGCTCTCGGGCAAGCTCAGCGAGGCCCAGGCCGCCGGTTCCACGGCCGGCAAGCACCGGGCCGCCAGCAGCGGTGCCAAGGGCCGCAATCGCAGCGTGCGCAAGAAGGCCGCCCTGCCTGCCAAGGCGCGCACCCCGGCGCGTGGCCGCCGTCGTGGCCGTGCGGCTGCGGCCGCTGCTGCGGCCGGAGCGACCGCGGCCACCGCCGCCGCCGTGGCGAGTCCGGCCACCTCGGCAACGGCCATCACCACCAACACCAAGCCCGAGCTGCTGCCGCGCTGCGGTTTCACCGAAGCCTCGCGCCGCCACATCTTCTCGCGCGGGGTGTACGTGCTCGATGAAGAGACCAATACGCCGCTCTTCGAGCGCAACGCCGATACGGTCGCCCCCATCGCCTCGGTGACCAAGCTGATGACGGCCATCGTCTGGCTGGACCAGAAGTCGCTGCCCATGGCCAATCGCCTGGAAGTGACAGAGGATGACCTGGACAACCTCAAATTCACCCATTCGCGCCTGAACGTCGGGGCCAGCCTGTCGCGCGCCGACATGCTGCACATCGCCCTGATGTCTTCCGAGAACCGCGCTGCCGCCGCCATGAGCCGCGACTATCCGGGCGGCCGTCCGGCCTTCATTGCCGCCATGAATGCACGCGCCCAGGCACTGGGCATGCCGCATACCCATTTCGAGAACGGAACCGGCCTGTCGCCCGAGAATGTTTCGACCCCGCGCGAGCTGGCCGAACTGGTCAAGG
>NZ_DBIC01000340.1:0-9029 GCF_002296545.1 Herbaspirillum sp. UBA812
GCTGGCAAAGCTCACGCCAGAGAACCTGGAACAGGTGGTCGCCGTGGCCCGCATTCCGGAAGAGATTCGCGGCTATGGCCACGTGAAGGAACGCCATCTGAAAGCGGCCATGCAGAAACAGGCCGCTTTGCTGGCACAGCTCGAACAGGGATCCTCGCAGCAGCCGCACTCGCCGCAAGGAGGCGGCAAGCGGGCGGCCTGAGAGAGCGGGAGGAAAGTCGGAAACGGTCAGCGGATCAGCCCAGGCGGCCGCCGCTGACCCGTTCGATACCGGCGAGGTCGCGCCAGCTCTGGACTTCCTTGAAGCCGGTGCCGGAGAGCAGTCCACGCACCGCAGCGGCCTGGTCGTAACCATGTTCCATCAGCAGCCAGCCGCCGGGCAGCAGGTGCCCCGGTGCGCCGTCGATGATGCTGCGCAGGTCGGTCAGGCCATCAGCGTGATCGGTGAGCGCATCGATCGGTTCGAAGCGCAGGTCGCCCTGGGAGAGATGCACATCTCCTGCGACGATATAAGGCGGGTTGGAGGCGATCACCGCAAAGCGCTGATCCTCGGGCAGGGCGGCGTACCAGTCGCTTTCCAGCAGCGTGACGCGGACCTGGTTGGCCGTGGCATTTTCGCGTGCGATAGCCAGTGCAGCAGCGCTGGCATCCAGTGCCGTCACCACCGCATCGGGCCGCGTATGGGCGATGGCGATGGCAATCGCCCCCGAACCGGTCCCCATGTCCAGCAGGGCCGCGCCTTGCGGCAATCTTTCCATGGCCAGTTCCACCAGCAGCTCGGTATCGGGCCGGGGGATCAATACATCCGGCGTCACGCGCAAATCCAGTCCATAGAATTCGCGCTGGCCGATGATGTAGGCAATCGGCTCGCCGCGCAGGCGACGGGCGTAGAGGGCTACAAGGCTGGCCGATTCAGCGGCATCGAGCCGCCGTTCGGATTGCGTGATCAGTTGCACGCGCGTCATGCGCAGCGCGTGGCACAGCAGGATGCGGTTCTCCAGCGGGTCCAGCGGCGCCGTCTTCAATACGGTGGCCAGCGTGCAGCCGGCATAGCTGGAGAGCGGCTCCATCACTTCCAGATGGTGGTGCGCGGGGCGCGCTTGAACAATTGCACGGCCAGCACCAGGGCCAGCACGCCGAACCAGATCAGCGACCAGGTCGGGATCTGCAGGCCAAACACTGGCGGCCAGGGGGCCGAGCAGAATCCATCGGCCGTGAACATCTGCGGCCACAGCTTGGCCGTGGGCAGCTGGTTGAGCGCCGTTTCCAGCGGATCGGTGGTGCAGGAGACGCCCGGATGCGCCTTCACGTACAGATGCCAGATCGCGGTGCCGGCGCCAGCCAGCGCGGCCAGCAGGCCCAGGCCGGCGCTGCCGCGGCGGGCGGCTTCGGGCATCAGTGCGCCGATCAGGGCGAAGGCGCCGACCAGCACGAACATGTAGCGCTGGATCACGCACAGCGGGCAGGGCTGCATTTCTTCGACGATCTGCAGGTACATGGCAACGCCCAGCAGGGCAGCGCAGACCAGCGCCACCAGCAGGAAAACCGCTTTGGATGATTTCATGGTTGAGGGTTCAGTGATTCATTAATGGAGGGGGACAGCGCCGGGGCAGTTCGATGGGCAGGGCCGCAGGGATTATCCGGCGGCTTTTTTGCCATGACGCGATTGTAGAGAAGTCCGGGCCTGCGTGCATGCTGCCCGCACAGGCAAACCGGCGGCAAAGGCACTCTGAACCCATCCCTCCGGCTTGGTTCCGGTGGCCTCAGTCGTCGCCCAGCTGGGCCAGCAGTTCAGCCTGGTGCTCGGTGATGAGGGCATTGGTCAGTTCGTCCAGGTCGCCATCCATGATGAAATCGAGCTTGTAGAGCGTCAGGTTGATGCGGTGGTCGGTCATGCGCCCCTGCGGGAAGTTGTAGGTGCGGATGCGCTCGCTGCGGTCGCCCGAGCCGATCAAGGACTTGCGGGTGGCGGCTTCCTTGGATTGCTGCTCGCGCAATTGCACGTCCTTGATCCGTGCCGCCAGCACTTTCATGGCCTGCGCCTTGTTCTTGTGCTGGCTGCGGTCGTCCTGGCATTCCACCACGATGCCGGTCGGCAAGTGCGTGATGCGCACGGCCGAGTCGGTCTTGTTGATGTGCTGTCCCCCGGCCCCGGAGGCGCGATAGGTATCGATGCGCAGGTCGGCCGGGTTCATGTCCACATCCTCGACTTCATCGGCTTCAGGCATCACGGCCACCGTGCAGGCGGAGGTGTGGATGCGGCCCTGGGTCTCGGTGGCCGGCACGCGCTGCACGCGGTGGCCGCCGGATTCGAACTTCAGGCGCGAGTAGGCGCCGAAGCCGGCGATGCGGGCGATCACTTCCTTGTAGCCGCCCAGTTCCGATTCGGAGGCCGAGACGATCTCCACCTGCCAGCGCTGGCGTTCGGCATAGCGGGTGTACATGCGCAGTAGGTCGCCGGCGAACAGGGCCGATTCGTCACCTCCCGTTCCGGCGCGGATTTCCAGGAAGATGTTTCGTTCATCATTGGGATCCTTGGGCAGCAGCATCTTCTGCAGATCCAGCTCCAGCGCCTCCATGCGGGCCTTGGCGCCATCGATTTCTTCCTGGGCGAAAGCCTTCATGTCGGGGTCCGACAGCAGCTCGCCGGCGGTGCGGATATCTTCACTGGCCTGCACATAGTCGTGGTACAGCGCCACCAGCGGGCCCAGTTCGGCGTGTTCGCGGGTCATCTTGCGGAAGTTGTCCATGCTGGACGTGGCATCTTCCTGGGCCAGCAGGCTGTTGAGCTCTTCCAGCCGTTCGGCGAGCTGGTCGAGTTTGGCGAGCATTGAGGGTTTCATGTGGTCGGGAAGTCAGTATCGGTCAGCAATGAGGGGGACGACGGCAGCCGTCGGCGACGGCGCGAGGGTGCCAGCCGCAGGCAGCGGCCAGCGCGGCGGGAGAGGCGCTAACGCTTGGCGCGGAACAGTTGCGGCAGCAGCGAGACCAGTTGGCTGCGCTGTTCGCCCTGGGCGTGATGCAGGGCCTGTTGCGGGCCGTGCAGGAACTTGGCGGTCAGGCCCTTGGAGAGGGCGTCCAGCACCGCTTCCACATCCTCGCCCTTGGCCAGCATGCGGCGTGCGCGTTCCAGTTCGGCCAGGCGCAGGGCCTCGCCGGTTTCATGCAGGTCCTGGATCAGCGGCACCATGGCGCGGCTGTCGATCCAGTGCATGAAGGATTGCACCCGGGTTTCGATGATGGCTTCGGCCTGGGCGACCGCCGCCTGGCGGTTTTCGACGCCGCTTTGCACCACCGAGGCCAGGTCGTCCACGGTGTAGAGGAAAACGTCATCCAGGCGGCCCACTTCAGCCTCGATATCGCGCGGCACGGCCAGGTCGACCATGAAGATGGGTTTGTGGCGGCGTGCCTTGACGGCCCGTTCCACCAGCCCCAGGCCGATGATGGGCAGCTGCGAGGCGGTACAGGAGACCACGATGTCGAAGCTGGCCAGCTGCGCCGGCAGGTCGGCCAGGCGGATGGCACGGCCGCTGAAGCGATGGGCCAGGGTTCCGCCGCGCTCCATGGTGCGGTTGGCCACCGTCAGGGTCTTGGGATTCTGGGCCGCGAAGTGCGTGGCGCACAGTTCGATCATCTCGCCCGCGCCGATGAAGAGCACGTTCTGGCCGGAGATCGAATCGAAGATGCGCTGCGACAGGCGCACGGCAGCGGCGGCCATCGAGACGCTGTGCGCGCCGATTTCGGTGGTGCTGCGCACTTCCTTGGCCACCGCGAAGGTGCGCTGGAACAGCTGGTGCAGATAGGTGCCCAGGCCACCGGCGGCATCGGCCTGGCGTACTGCATCCTTCATCTGGCCCAGGATCTGCGGTTCGCCCAGTACCATCGAGTCCAGCCCGGAGGCGACGCGGAAGGCATGGCGCACGGCATTGTCCTGCGGCAGCGAATACAGGTAGGGACGCAGGTCGGCGTAGGGAATGTGATGATACTCGGCCAGGAACTGCGCGGTACGGTCGATGGCGAATTCCACCCCGTCTTGCCCGGCGGCCGCAGCGGCATACAGCTCGGTGCGGTTGCAGGTGGAGAGGATGGCGGCTTCGCCCGAGGCCACGATCTTGTCATTGCCGCCGAACCACGCACGCGCGGACGCCACCGCCTGACCGATCTGGTCAGCGGGGAATGCCACTTTCTCGCGCAGCGAGACCGGCGCGGTAGTGTGGTTGAGTCCGACGGCGAGCAAATGCATGGAGGAATCGACTATAAGGCAGCAGTGCCGATGAGCTGGGAAATTGCACTTCTATGGCTGTGAAACTGAATGAAAAGCGTACGAAACAATGCAATTCGTACAAAATCAGACAGATTCGGCCCCGGTTTTGGGAATAATTATACTCTTTGCCCACACTCGGGTTGGGACGGCACCTGATAATCGGTATATGTCCCTGACATGGATCAGGCTTGGCGCAGATGGCCGGGGTGCCGATGCAACACTCGCCGGCTGGCCTGCGCGAAGGTTCACTGCGTGTTATTCCAGCCGCTCCAGCTGGTAGCCGTAGCCATAGACAGTGGCCAGCTGGTAGCCATTGCCGGGATGCAGCTTGAGCTTGGTGCGGATGCGCGAGACGTGGGTATCGATGGTGCGGGTCGGGGTGTCTGGTTCGGCCCCCCAGATGCGTTCCTGCAGGAAGGCGCGCGACAGCGGGCGTCCCAGGTGCTGCATGAACAGCAGCGCCAGTTCGACTTCCTTGCGGGTCAGCGTGGCATCCAGGCCGGGCCGCTCGGGATGGGTGATGCGCAGGCGCGCCAGGTCAACCATGAAGCCGCCGGCTTCCACCACACTGGGCGGGGCTTCGTAGGGCTGCGCGGCCAGCAGCAGCAAGTCCAGCCGCAGGGCCAGTTCCTGGCGGTCCACCGGCTTGACCAGGAAATCATCTGCACCCGCCATGCGCAGGTTGCGCAGCCAATGCTGATGGGCCGGCGTGCACAGCAGCAACACCACCGGCCGCGCCTTGGAGGCCGCCGGCGGACGGTGCTGCTGGACCAGCATGGTGACCGCATGCTGATGCCGCTGCAGGTCGTCCAGATCCAGCACGACCAGGTTGGCGCGGTCGGCACAGGCGGCGGCAAAGCCTTCGACGCCGCTGTAGACCTGGCAGTCATGGCGATCGGCCAGCTGCGTGACCAGGGTCACGGTATCGGCGTCTTTGGAAAGGATCCCGATTTTCATTGCATCAGTTCAGGGCAGCAGTAAAGGCAGTCAACGCGCAGAGCCCGGGTGTGGTGGACCGTATTGGCAAAAAGGGCAGCCGAAGCTGCCCTTTTCTTCATGCAGAGTGCGGCGTGCGTGCTCAGGCAGCCGGTACGTCGCTGTCAGGCAGCACCACGTTCACATCCAGCACTTCCAGGTTGCCTTGGCGGTCCAGCGAGATCTTGATGTCGTCGGCGTTGACCTTGGTGTACTTGGAGATGACCTCGATGAGTTCCTTGTGCAGGGCCGGCAGGAAGTCCGGGCCCTGGCGGCCGTTGGAACGCTCGCGGGCGATGATGATCTGCAGCCGCTCCTTCGCCGCCACCGCACTTTTGGGCTTGCTGGGGAACAGGAAAGAAAGCAGGGACATGTCACTTACCTCCGAAGATGCGCTGCAGGAAGCCCGGCTTTTCGTAGGTGGTGAAACGCAGCTCGACGGTCTCGCCGAGGAAGCGCGATACCACGTCCTGGTAGGCCTGGGCCACGTCGCTGTCCTTCATGTGGATGGCGGGGGAGCCCTGGTTGGAGGCCTGCAGCACGGTTTCCGATTCGGGGATGATGCCGATCAGGGGAATGCGCAGGATTTCCTGCACATCCGTATAGGACAGCATCTCGCCGTCTTCCACGCGCTTGGGCGAATAGCGGGTGATGAGCAGGTGTTCCTTGACCGGCTCGCCGCCCGAGGAGGCGCGGCGCGACTTGGCCTGGATGATGCCGAGGATGCGGTCCGAGTCACGCACCGACGACACTTCCGGGTTGGAGACCACCACGGCTTCGTCGGCAAAGGTCAGCGCCATCACCGCACCGTGCGGGATGCCGGCCGGGGAGTCGCAGATGATGTATTCGAAGTCCATCTTGGAGAGGTCGTTCAGGACACGCTCCACGCCTTCTTCGGTCAGGGCGTCCTTGTCGCGGGTTTGCGAGGCCGGCAGGATGAACAGGTTGTCGCAGTGTTTGTCCTTGATCAGGGCCTGGTTCAGGGTGGCTTCCTTGTTGATCACGTTGATCAGGTCGTAGACCACGCGGCGCTCGCAGCCCATGATCAGGTCCAGGTTGCGCAGACCGACGTCGAAGTCGATCACGGCCGTCTTGTGGCCGCGCATGGCCAGGCCCGATGCGAAACTGGCGCTGGACGTCGTTTTGCCGACGCCGCCCTTACCCGAAGTCACAACGATGATTTTTGCCACGAAAAACTCCTTAAGAAGAACAGTACGCCGGCGGTTCCGGCTGGATTCGTTTAAATGATTTACGCCGCAGCCTTACGATGCCGCCATCGGCAGCACGTCGATGCGTTCGCCCTGCAGGCGCACCTGCACCTGCTTGCCGGCGAGTTCGGGCGCATGACCGTTCTCGAAGGTCCGATAGACCCCCGCAATGGAAACCAGTTCCGCTTCCAGTGAAGCGGCGAAGATGCGCGCGCTCGTATTGCCCGAGGCACCGGCCAGGGCACGGCCGCGCAGCGGTGCATAGACGTGGATGCAGCCATCGGCGATCAGCTCGGCACCGTTGTTGACCACGGCCAGCACCACCAGGTCGGCACCGCGCGCATAGATGCGCTGGCCGGCGCGCACCGGGGTGTCAATGACCACGGTGTTGGCCACCGGGGCCGGGGCGGACTGGGGAGCGGGCGCAGCGGGAGCGGCCGGTGCTGCGGGGGCGGCTACCGGTGTCGGTGCCGGCTCGGCTTGCTGGGCTGCCGCCTCCTGCGCACGTGCATTGGCGGTGCCGGCACCGGCCACGGCCGAATTGTCGATGGCCAGGCCCTGGGCGACGATGCCGCTGTGCAACTCTTCCGGCGCATTGCGCACGGCCACGGTATTCAAGCGGAAGCGCTTGAACAGGGCCACCACGGCGCTCCAGTCGATGGCCGCAGCGGCCGCTGCATCCAGGGTGCCGATGTCCAGTACCGCGAATTCGTCTTCGAAGAAATCGGCGACGCCGCCAGTCATTTCCTTCAGGGCTTTTTCCAGCGAAGTCGGATCGGTTTCATGCAGGATTGCCGAAATGGCAACTACAGTGGAAATTTTGATTTCGATCGGTTTGCGCGTTTTTTGCATAAATCCTGTAGTTCAAGGCGGCGGAAAGTGAAGAAATATGCAGGCTTTCCACCCGGTTTGGCTGTGCATTATACAGGCTGGATGCGGCTGCGAAAGCGGTGGAGCGGGGGTTTTCGGCAGGCAAGGAGGGAGCGCCGCGGGTGCCGTCGATTTGTCAAATATTTATGGCAAAAAGCCAGTGCGGCGGGACAGCCGACAGCTGTTTTGTAAAGAGTGGCGGTACAAGATACATCTATCGCGAGAACAAGCGTCAATGCGACTATCACCAATCCAAATCAACGGAGGTCAGTCATGACGCGCATGTTCAACCCGCCGCACCCGGGCGAGGTCCTGAGGGAATATCTGGGTGAGATGACCGTCACGGAAGCAGCCATGCGTCTGGGCGTCGCCCGTGTCACGCTGCAGCGCATGGTCAATGGTGCCGCCGGCATTTCGCCGGACATGGCCTATCGCCTGGCGGCGGCGTTCGGCACCAGTCCCGAACTCTGGGCCGGGATGCAATTGCAGTATGACCTGTACGAGGCCGGCAAGCTGGCCCGTCCGGTGATCGAGCGCATCACTGCGTGACCCCCAATAAAAAACCGCCAGCACCTCGCGATGCCAGCGGTCTTCATCAAGTCCGCCCCGGCCGCCTGACAGCAGCGCCGGGGGCAAGCCGAAAAATCAGCCCGGTACCTTGCCGTCCACGCCCTCGACGTAGAACTTGATGCCATGCAGGAAGCCGTCATCCGCAACGGCGTCCTTGCCCAGCACTTCCTTGCCGGCGTTGTCCTTGATCGGACCCTTCCAGATCGGGGCCGAGCCGTCGACGATGCCCTTCTTGCGCTCTTCCACCAGCGACTTCACGTCGGCCGGCAGTTCAGGATTGAAGGCGGCCAGGTCGATGCCGTTTTCCTTCAGGCCGATCCAGCTGGTGCTGCTCTTCCAGGAGCCATCCAGCACGGCTTGCACGCGTGCGGTGTAGTACACGCCCCAGTTGATCATGGAGGCAGCCAGGTGCGCCTTGGGGCCGAAGCTGGTCATGTCGCTGTCCCAGCCGAAGGCATACACGCCCTTTTCCTGCGCGGTCTGCACCACGGCTGCGGAGTCGGTGTTTTGCATCAGCACGTCCACGCCCTGGCCGATCAGGGTGGTGGCGGCTTCACGTTCCTTGCCCGGATCGAACCACTTGTTGACCCATACCACGGCGGTGGTGGCCTTCGGATTGACCGAACGCGCACCCAGGGTGAAGGAGTCGATGTTGCGGATCACTTCGGGAATTGGCACCGAGGCCACCACGCCCAGCTTGCCGGACTTGCTCATCTTGCCTGCGACCACTCCAGCCAGGTAAGCGCCTTCATAGGTGCGCACGTCGTATTGCGCCAGGTTGTCGGCGGTCTTGAAGCCGGTGGCGTGTTCGAACTTCACATCCGGGAATTCCTTGGCGACCTTGAGCATGGCTTCCATGTAGCCGAAGGTGGTGCCGAAGATCAGCTTGTTGCCATCAGTGGCCAGCTGGCGGAAGACGCGCTCGGCATCCGCTGCGGATTCAGGAATGTTTTCCACGAAGGTGGTCTTGACCTTGTCGCCGAATTTTTCTTCGACAGCCTTGCGGCCCTTGTCATGCGCGAAGGTCCAGCCGGCGTCGCCCACCGGGCCGATGTAGACGAAGGCGACCTTCAGCGGATCAGCCGCCGGTGCAGCAGCAGCCGGCGCAGCAGCGGGCGCGGCGGCAGCGGGTTCTTCCTTCT
>NZ_DBIC01000403.1:0-2058 GCF_002296545.1 Herbaspirillum sp. UBA812
TTCGAAGTCGTGGATGGCGGTCTTGATCTTGTCGCCGGCTTTCTTGCCGGGGCAGACCGCGTGTACCGTGTGGCCGACCATCTGCAGGGCCTGGAAGGGCACCATGGTTTCATAATCCTCGGCGAAATCACCGGTCAAGAGCAGGATTTTCTTTGCAGCCATCATCATCTCCTTGGGAAAGGCCGCCGGCGCGGGGAGGGACCGGGCGGCCGGGTTGAAACACATCTTGTTGCGGGCTGGCCCGGGCAGGATTCACTCCAGCCAGCGCATCCGGCGCGACTGTCCCATCAGGAAGTCGCGGTTGAGCTCCACGCAGTCCCGCAGGTAGCTCCACAGGGCTGATACCCGCGCCACATGGCGCTGCTCGCTGGAAGCCACCAGCCAGAAGGTGCGGGTGATGGCGATCTGTTCGGGCAGTACGGGCACCAGCTCGTCGGACTGCTGCGCCAGGAAGCAGGGCAGGATCGCCAGCGCGCGGCCGGCGCAGGCCGCCGTGTATTGCGCTACCACGCTGGTGCTGCGGAAGGCCCGGAAAGCGTCCGGTGCCACCGTATCCTTGTAGCGCAATTCTTCACTGAAGACCAGATCATCGATGTAGCCGATGAAGTTATGTTGCGCCAGGTCATCCATGGTGTGAATCGGCGCGTGCCTGGCCAGGTACTCACGTGAAGCATAAAGCTTCAGGACATAGTCGGACAGTTTTGTGACCACGTAATTACCCGACAGCGGCCGTTCGATCGACACGCTGATGTCAGCCTCATGCTTGGACAGATTCACGAAACGCGGCATCGGCAGCATGTCCACCGTGATGTGGGGATTGCGGGCACAGAAATGCGCGATGTGCGGCGCCAGCACGAAGGTGCCGAAGCCTTCGGTCGCGCCCAGCCGCACCTGGCCGGAGAGCTTGCTGTTGTGTCCGCCCAGTTCTTCGGTGGCGGCATACAGGGTGCTTTCGACCTGCTCGGCATATTCCACCAGCCGGTAGCCGTCGGCAGTGAGCTTGTAGCCGTGGTTGTTACGGTCGAAGAGCTGGCTGCCAACCTGCTCCTCGAAGCGTTTCATGCGGCGCGAGACGGTGGAGTGGTCGATGCCCAGCTTCTTGGCGGCATCCACCAGGCCCTGGCTGCGGGTGAGTTCGAGAAAGATCCTGAGGTTGTCCCAGTCCAGCATGTGGTCTCCATGGTTGCATCGCCGCCGATGTGCATCAATGCAAAAGCGTTTTGTCTTTGTGGTTATTGTATCGATAAATACGCACATGCAGAATAGCGGGGCCGTGATGCCGCCCGGGAAGACAGAGGCGACACACGGCAGGAGACAACGGCAAGACCCGGCGTCCATGAACGCGGGCAGGTCCGACAACAATCACAAGATCAAGGAGACAAGATGTCCAAGAACGCTTTCAGCCGTTCCCTCACGGCTGCGGCCGTGGCCTGCACGGTGTCGCTGGCCACCACGGCCATGACGGCCATGCCCGCCCTTGCCCAGGATGCCAACACGGTCAAGATCGGGGTGCTCACCGACATGTCCGGCCCCTACTCGGCCATGGGCGGCCAGGGTTCGGTGGTGGCCGCCAAAATGGCGGTGGAAGACTGCCTCAAGAATGAATGCAAAGGCATGAAGATCGAGATCCTCTCGGCCGACAACCAGAACAAGCCCGACGTTGGCGTGACCCGCGCCCGCGAATGGCTGGACCGCGACAAGGTCGAGGCCATCGCCGATCTCACCAATTCCTCGGTGGCGCTGGCGGTGCAAAAGCTGGTCAAGGAAAAGGGCGGCATCGCCATGTACAGCGGCCCGGCCACCGGCGCACTGACCACGGCCGAATGCGCCACCAACGGTTTCCACTGGATGTTCGATACCTACTCGCAAGCCGCCGGTGCGGCAGCGGCGCTGACCAAGCTGGGCAACAAGTCCTGGTACTTCGTGACGGTGGACTACGCCTTCGGCCATTCGCTGGAGAAGGATGCCTCCGATGTGGTCAAGGCCAATGGCGGTACGGTGGTGGGTTCGGTGCGTCACCCGCTCAATGCATCGGACTTCTCCTCCTTCCTGCTGCAG
>NZ_DBIC01000403.1:2345-2477 GCF_002296545.1 Herbaspirillum sp. UBA812
CTTCTCCTCCTTCCTGCTGCAGGCGCAGGCCTCCAAGGCCCAGGTGATCGGGCTGGCCAACGGCGGCACCGATGTGGTCAATGCCATCAAGCAGGCGCGTTCCTTTGCCGTCGGCGGCAAGGATCAGCGCCT
>NZ_DBIC01000403.1:2790-3791 GCF_002296545.1 Herbaspirillum sp. UBA812
GTGGCGCTGCTGGTGTTCCTGTCGGATGTGCATGCGCTGGGGCTGGAGGCTGCCCAAGGCCTGGTCTATACCGATGGCTTCTATTGGGATTACGACGAGCAGACCCGCGCCTTCTCCAAGCGCTTCGAAGCCCAGTTCAAGAACATCAAGCCGACCATGGTGCAGGCCGGTGTCTATTCCAGCGTCTACCAGTTCCTGAAGGCGCGGGCGGCCGCCAAGACCTCGGACTGGAAGGTCGTGGCGCAGAAGATGCGTGACATCCCGATTTCGGATGCCGTCATGCGCAACGCCTCCATCCGTCCGGATGGCCGCGTGATCCATGACATGTACCTGTACCAGGTCAAGACCCCGGCCGAATCCAAGGCCCCGTGGGATTACCTGAAGCTGCTGTCGGTGATCCCGGCCCAGCAGGCCTTCCGTCCGATGGACGCGGCCTGCCCGCTGGTCAAGCAGTAATGCCTGTGGCCGGGAGTTGCTCCCGGCCTTGCTCTCCCCATCCTGTTCACCTCTTCACAATGGAAATTGCAATGAGCCAAGCCAACATCCCCAACGTTCCCCTGTACCTCAACGGTGAAAAGGTGCAGTCCACTTCCAAGGAGTGGCGCGACGTACTGAACCCGGCCACCCAGGAAGTGGTGGCCCGCGTGCCTTTCGCTACCAAGGAAGAAGTCGACCGGGCCGTGGCCAACGCCAAGGACACCTTCAAGACCTGGCGCAATACTTCACTGGCGCAGCGCATGCGCATCATGCTGAAGTTCCAGCAACTGCTGCGCGAGAACATCGCCCCGCTGGCCGAAATGATCACCCGTGAACACGGCAAGACCCTGCCGGACGCCGAAGGCGAAGTCATGCGCGGCCTGGAAGTGGTGGAACATGCCTGCTCCATCACCTCGCTGCAACTGGGCGAACTGGCCGAGAACGTCGCCGGCGGCGTGGACGTTTATACGCTCTACCAGCCGCTGGGCGTGGGGGCGGGCATCACCGCCTTCAACTTCCCGGTG
>NZ_DBIC01000403.1:4078-6204 GCF_002296545.1 Herbaspirillum sp. UBA812
ATCACCGCCTTCAACTTCCCGGTGATGCTGCCTTGCTTCATGTTCCCCATCGCCGTGGCCTGCGGCAATACCTTCGTGCTGAAGCCCTCCGAGCAGGACCCGACATCCTCTCTGTTCCTGGTCGAGCTGGCCAACCAGGCCGGCCTGCCGCCGGGCGTGTTGAACGTGGTGCATGGCGGTCCGGACGTGGCCAACATGATCTGCGACCATCCCGACATCAAGGCGGTGTCCTTCATCGGTTCCACCCATGTCGGCACCCACATCTATCGCCGCGCCAGCGAAGCCGGCAAGCGCGCCCAGTGCATGATGGGCGCCAAGAACCACTGCATCGTCTTGCCCGATGCCCCCAAGGACCAGGCCATCAACAACCTGCTGGGTGCGGCTTTCGGTGCGGCTGGCCAGCGCTGCATGGCCAATTCGGTGGTGGTGCTGGTGGGTCAGACGCGCGAATGGATTCCCGAGATCGTCGAACGCTCCAAGGCCATGAAGGTCGGACCCGGCACCGACCGCAAGGCCGATGTCGGTCCACTGGTCTCCAAGGCGGCCAAGGAACGTGTCGAACGCCTCATCGCCAGCGGCGTGGAGCAGGGCGCCAAGTTGCTGCTCGATGGCCGCAACTGCAAGGTGGCCGGCAGCGAGAACGGCAACTTCGTGGGACCGACCGTCTTCACGGGCGTGAAGCCCGAGATGGACATCTACGCCCAGGAAATCTTTGGCCCGGCCATGTGCATCGTCGAACTGGACACGCTCGATGAAGCCATTGCCTTCATCAACGCCAACCCGAACGGCAACGGTACTTCCATCTTCACCAGCTCGGGCTATGCGGCGCGCAAGTTCCAGAACGAGATCGACGTCGGCCAGGTCGGCATCAACGTGCCCATCCCCGTGCCGGTGGCCTACTTCAGCTTCACCGGTTCGCGTGCTTCCAAGCTGGGCGACCTCGGCCCCAACGGCAAGCAGGCCGTGACCTTCTGGACCCAGACCAAGACCGTCACCGCACGCTGGTACGCGCCCGATGAAGAAGCCGGCCAGGTCAACACCACCATCACCCTGAAGTAAGGAGAGCAGCATGAGCGCCAACATCGTCTTCATCGGCCTGGGCAATATGGGTTTGCCGATGGCGCAGAACCTGGTCAAGGCCGGTTTTTCGGTCAGCGGGCATGACCTGGTCAAGGCCAGCGTGGATAAGCTGGTGGAAGTCGGCGGCAAGACCGAAGCCGATTCCATGGCGGCCGTGGCCAAGGCCGACGTGGTCATCACCATGCTGCCGGCCAGCCGTCACGTGGAATCGCTCTACCTGGGCGATGCCGGGGTGCTGGCCTCGGCCAAGCCGGGCGCGCTCTTGATCGACTGCTCCACCATTGCTCCGGAAGCGGCGCGCAAGGTGGCCGCAGCGGCCAAGGCGCGCGGCTTCGAGATGCTGGATGCGCCGGTCTCCGGGGGCACCAACGGGGCGACGGCAGGCACGCTGACCTTCATGGTGGGCGGCAGCAAGGAGGCCTTCGAGGCCGCCCAGCCTTATCTGCAGAAGATGGGGAAAGCAATCTATCACGCAGGTGAAAGCGGCAGCGGCCAGACCGTCAAGGTCTGCAACAACATGCTGCTGGGCATCCTCATGATCGGGACGTCGGAAGCGATCCGCCTGGGCATGGCCAATGGCATGGATCCCAAGGTACTGTCGGAAATCATGTCCAAGAGCTCGGGCCGCAACTGGACGCTGGAAGTCTACAACCCTTGCCCCGGCGTGATGGAAACGGCGCCGGCTTCCAAGGGCTATGCCGGTGGTTTCGGCGTGGACCTGATGCTCAAGGACCTGGGGCTGGCCGTGGAGAATGCGCTGGCCACCAACTGCGCCATTCCGCTGGGTTCGACGGCACGCAATCTGTACGACATCCACAGCATGAACGGGGCAGGCAAGCTGGACTTCTCCAGCATCTTCAACATGCTGGGCAAAGCGCAGTAAGTCCGTCGCCAACAAGACAGGCAGCAAAAAGGGACAGCCTCTTGCGGGGCTGTCCCTTCGTTTTTCTGCGTACTGATGTGCAGCTTATTTCTTCACTTCATCCTCGATGTGGGCCCGGATGATATCGGCGAAGTTGGCATCGGCCGTAAAGCCCAGCGCCTTG
>NZ_DBIC01000364.1:0-4136 GCF_002296545.1 Herbaspirillum sp. UBA812
CTGCTGGGCGGGCGCAAGCTGGAACTGGTGCGCCGCGATGACGAAGGCAATCCGGCCAAGGGCGTGGTGGCCGCGCGCGAACTGATCTTCAAGGAAAAGGTGACGGTGCTGTTCGGGGGCCTGGATACGCCGGTCTCGATGGCCATCGTGCCCATCATCAACCAGGAGAAAGTGCCCTTCGTCGGCCCCTGGGCAGCCGGCACCGGTGTGACGAAGAATGGTGCCAATCCCAACTACGCCTTCCGCGTGTCGGCAGTGGATGAACTGGTGGACAAGGCCATGCTCAACTACGCGCAGAAGACCTTCAAGAGCAGCAAGGCCGGCCTGATCCTGGTCAACAACCCGTGGGGCGAATCGAATGAGAAAGGCATCGTCGCCGCTCTCGCCGAGAAGGGTCTGAAGCCGGCCGGCATCGAGAAATTCGAAGCCAGCGACGTCGACGTGGTGCCGCAACTGAGCCGCCTGAAGGCGGCCGGTGCCGACACCCTGTATCTGGTCGGCAACGTCGGCCCCTCGGCCCAGGTGGTCAAGTCGCTCGACCGCATGGGCTGGAAGGTGCCGGTGGTCTCGCACTGGGGACCGGCCGGCGGCCGCTTCACCGAACTGGCCGGACCGAACGCGAAGAACGTGCACTTCATCCAGACCTTCAGCTTCTTCGGCAAGCTCTCGCCGGTGGGCGAGAAGGTGGTGGCCGAACTGAAGGCCAAGTACCCCGCCATCAAGGGCCCGGACGACATCACCCCGGCCGTGGGTGTGGCCAATGCCTATGACGGCATGCAGCTGGCCGCACTGGCCATCGCCAAGGCCGGCTCCACCAATGGCGATGCGGTGCGCGAAGGCTTCTACAAGATCGACCGCTATGAAGGCCTGATCAAGACCTACGTCAAGCCCTTCAGCCCGACCGTGCATGACGCGCTGCAAGCCGATGACTACGTCTGGGCGCAATTCATCGACAACCGCATCCTGCCGGTTGGCCTGGCCCAATAAGGCCGACATGAGGATCCGTGATGTAGTCAACAAAAGGGCTGGCACATCACTTCCCGTTCGGACTGAGTAGGCCCGCCGGGGCCGTATCGAAGGCGCGACACCTCTGCGCCTTCGATACGCGGTGCTACCGCTACTCAGTCCGAACGGGCGGAGTTGGATTCAGGTATTTCCTACACGAGAAGTTTGCGCGCATGACCGAGCCCGGTTGGGGCGCGCATCAGGAGAACGCGATGCTGCTGTTGTCGGCACTGATCAGCGGATTCGGACTGGGCAGCATGTACGGTCTGATGGCGCTGGGTTTTTACATGACGTATGCCGTCTCCGGCACCGTCAATTTTGCGCAGGGCAGCTCCATGATGCTGGGGGCCGTGCTGTGCTTCACCTTCGCCCAGACGCTGGGCTGGCCGATGTGGCTGGCCATCGTGCTGGCGCTGGCTGCCTGCGCGCTCTACGGCATGCTGGTCGAGGTACTGGCCGTGCGTCCCTTCGCGCGCCAAGGTTCCAATGCCTGGCTGATGTCCACCGTGGCCCTGGGCATCGTGCTGGACAACCTGGTCATGCATACCTTCGGCAAGGAACCGCGCAGCCTGCCTTCGCCGCTGGCGCTGTCCTCCATCGAACTGGGCGGCATGGGGCTGGGCGTGTATCCGCTGCAGCTTCTCATTCCCGCCATCGGCCTGGCGCTGGCCGCACTGCTGCACACCATCTCGCGCCGCACGCGCTGGGGCACGGCCCTGCTGGCCGTGGTGCAGAACCGTGATGCGGCGCGCTTGATGGGCATCCCGATCACGCGCGCCATCGCGGTCGCCTTCGCGCTCTCGACGCTGCTGGCCGGCGTGGCGGGTGTGCTGATTGCGCCGCTGTTCAACGTCAATGCCGACATGGGCACGCTGTTCGGCCTCAAGGCCTTTGCGGTGGCCATCCTGGGCGGCATCACCAGCGCCTGGGGCGTGATGATCGCGGGCCTGCTGTTTGGCATGGCCGAGGCGCTCATCACGGCCACCCTCGGTTCCGGCTATACCCAGATCATCACCTTCGCGTTGGTGATCGCGGTGCTGGCCATTCGTCCCAATGGCCTGTTCGGCCGCGCACAGGTGAAAAAGGTATGAATCGTTTACCCCATTCCATCGCCCGCAGCCTGCAGGCGGCGGCGCATCCGGCAGCGGCTCCTGCGGCAGGCAGGATCAAGCTCGGGCTGGGCACGCCGGCTGCGCTGGCGTTTTCTGCCGTGGGCCTGATCGCGGCCATCACGCTGGCCTTGTCGATCAACAGCTACTACGTCTTCGTGCTGGCCGGCATCGCACTGGTGGCCATCGTCGGCATCGGGCTCAATGTGCTCATCGGGCTGACCGGCCAGGTTTCCTTCGGCCATGTGGGCTTCTACGCCGTCGGTGCCTACACGGTGGCCATCCTCACCACCAAGGCCGGACTCTCATTCTGGCTGGCCTGGCCGCTGGCGGCCGTGGTGGCGGGGGCGCTGGGCGTGCTGCTGGCCTTGCCGGCGCTGCGCGTGAAGGGGCCATACCTGGCGATGATCACGATTGCCTTCAGCTTCATCATCCAGCACGCCATCATCGAACTGCGCGACCTGACCGGCGGACAGAACGGCATCATGGGCCTGGCGGCCCCCGCCTTCCTGGGTTTGCAGGCGGAGCGTGCGATTGCGGTGCTGGGACTGATCACCGCCGCCGTCGTGCTGGCTGCCTACTGCTGGCTCTCGCGCGGCAGCTGGGGCGCGGCCATGCGCGCGGTGCGCGACAGCGAGACGGCCGCCGAATCCATCGGCCTGAATCCGCTGGTCATCAAGACCGTGGCCTTTGCACTCTCGGCGGCACTGGCCGGTCTGGCCGGCGGTCTCTTCGCACCGCTCTCCACCTTCGTCACACCGGATACCTTCAGCTTCATGCAGTCCATCCTGTTCGTGCTGGTGGTGGTGCTGGGCGGCTCGGGCTCCATCCTCGGCCCGGTGATCGGTGCCGTCATCGTGGGGGCCTTGCCGGAACTGCTTTCCAGCCTGGAAGACTATCGCCTGCTGTTCTTCGGTGCCTTGCTGCTGCTGGTACTGTGGGTGGCCCCTGATGGCGTGACCGGCCTGCTGGGCAAGCTGGCGGCACGCCTGCGCAAGCCGGTGGAGGCCGTCCCCGCTGCCGCCTTGCAGGAGGATGCGGAAGAGGTCGCGCTGCCGGTACGCGCGCGCCGCACGCTGGCCGCCGATGGCCTGACCATGGTGTTCGGCGGTGTGCGGGCCGTCAGCGATCTCGGTTTCGAGGTCCCCGGCGGTGCCGTCACCAGCCTCATCGGTCCGAATGGTGCGGGCAAGACCACGGCGCTGAACATGCTCTCCGGTTTCTATCGTCCCAGCGCCGGACAGTTCACGCTGGGCCAGACGCCGCTGGCAGGGCTGCCCGCCTTCCGCATTGCGCGCCACGGCGTGGCCCGCACCTACCAGACTTCGCAACTGTTCGGCAGCCTCACGGTGGCCGACAACGTGGCCCTGGCCTGTGGCCGCGGGCGTCTGGGCGGGCTGCTGTCGGCGCGGGGTTTCGTCTCCGGCGAAGTGCGTGCGCGTTGCCGCCAGCTGCTCGATTTTTGCGGCTATCGCGGTGCGCTCGATATCCCCAGCGCCGACCTGGCCCACGTTGACCGCCGTCTGGTGGAGATTGCGCGCGCGCTCGCGGCCGATCCCGATGTGCTGCTGCTCGACGAACCGGCTGCCGGTCTCTCGCGCGAAGACAAGAGCCTGCTGGCGCAACTGCTGACCCGCATTGCCGAGGCCGGCATCAGCGTGGTGGTGGTCGAGCACGACATGGAACTGGTGATGCAGATCTCGCGCCGCATCGTCGTGCTCGATGCCGGCCAGCGCCTGGCCATCGGCACGCCGCAGGAAGTGCAGAACGATCCGGCGGTGCGCAAGGCCTATCTCGGCGAGGGCACGCAACAGGCCGTGGCGGCCGTGCGCGCTGCCGTCAGCGGCGCCGATGAATTGCTGGGCGTGGGCGAGCTGGTCACCGGCTATGGGGCCGAGCCGGTCCTGCACGGCATCAACCTGCAGGTGCGGCAGGGCGAAATGATTGCGCTGCTGGGCGCCAACGGTGCCGGCAAGTCCACCCTGATGCGCTCGCTGGCCGGGCTGCATCGGCCGGTGCAGG
>NZ_DBIC01000136.1:0-371 GCF_002296545.1 Herbaspirillum sp. UBA812
ACGGCCGCGTCTGGCTGGGTGCGCTGATCTACTTCTGCTTCGTCATGGGGCTGTACGGCGTGAGCTTCTGGCTGCCGACCATCATCAAGGCCACCGGCGTGTCCGATCCCCTGAACGTGGGCCTGCTCACGGCCATCCCCTACGCCTTCGCCGCTGCGGCCATGGTGCTCATCGGCCGCAGCGCCGACGCCCGCCGCGAGCGCCGCTGGCACGTGGCCATTCCTGCCTTCATCGGCTGCATCGGCCTGCTGCTGTCGACCCTGTACGGCAACAACACGGCGCTGGCGATGGCCTCGCTGACGCTGGCCAGCATCGGCATCCTGACCACCCTGCCGCTGTTCTGGAGCCTGCCGACCGCCTTCCTGTCGGGC
>NZ_DBIC01000136.1:727-7048 GCF_002296545.1 Herbaspirillum sp. UBA812
TGGGCAACCTGGCCGGTTTCGTCAGCCCCTTCCTGGTCGGCTGGCTCAAGGACACCACCCAGAGCACCAATGCCGGCATGTACGTGCTGGCGGCCTCGCTGGTGATCGGCGGCCTGCTCACGCTGAGCTTGCCGGCCAAGCTGGTCAACAAGTAAGACGGCCTGGCAATCCTCTTCGCATTCAGGTCGGCCCGCCACCTGCCTCCCGGCAGGTGGACTTGTTCATGAAGCTCCCCGCTTCAAGTTTACAGTGCCTGCTTTGGGCGCTATAGTTAGCCCCCAATAAAAGTCGATTCCGGGGGGGATCCCATCTTGCTGCATCGTCTGCCCGCCGGGCCGATGTCCATCGACACCCTGCACCTCTTCTACGTTCGCCGGGAGAGCATTGCCTGCCACCCGGACGAATGGCCTGACGATCTCCTTTCAGGATTACCGGCACAGGCCGCCTGACATCCACCGCCCACTACTGACTCATGACCATGCATATTGCGCCCGTGTTTTCCATCGTCGTCTCCACGCACCGCCGCCCGGCCATCCTTGAACGCGCTCTGCAATCCTTGCTGGCCCAGAGTTTCAGGGATTTCGAGATTGTCCTGGTCGCTGATGAAGGCACTGCCGCGACCAAGGAAGTCGCCAGCCGTCTGCTGCGCGAAACTGATGTCTTCCTCTGCCTGCCCGGCGCCAAGGGCCCGGCCGAATCACGCAATGCGGGTGTGCAGCTGGCGCGTGGCCGATTCATCCTGTTCCTGGATGACGACGACAGCTATCGGTCCGATTTCCTGCAAGCCATCGTCCAATGCAACCGCTTCCGCAGCGATGCCGTCAACTACGTGTCCTATAGCCAGGTGAGGGAAATGCGTACAGCCGAGAGCACCCAGGTGATCTCCAGCACCGACATCGATATGAGCGGCACCGACATCCGCGGCCTGCTGGTCAGCAATTTCATCCCCAACAACACCATCATCCTTTCCTCGTCCATCGCCAAGCGCCATCTGGTGGATGCCGCGCTGCAAAGCCATGAGGACTGGGATTACCTGATTTCGCTGGTGGTCAAATACGACTTCAATTTCCTCGGCATTTCCGGGCCGGTCGTGCACATCAATGAAGGCCAGAGCCGCAACAACGACGCGAAGTCCCAAGGTTCGATCGCCTTGGATTATTTGTCGATCTACCGCAAATGGCCGGCAAGCGACGACGACCTGCGCCTGCGTCGCAAGGAGATGCTGCGCACCCTGGGATTGGATTTGCCACCGGCCATGCTGTAATCAGAAGAGAAAAATCCGCACGCCCTGGATCAACGTCTGCGTTCCGATTGGCTTGCGGATTGCGGCTCCAGCAATGCCCGCATGGCCAGCCGCACCAGCTCGGCATGCCCCGCCTGCGGGAAACGCTGCCGCTGGCGAGCGATCAGCTGGTCAACCCGCATCCGGTCCCCGTGGCAGAGTTCGGTCATGCGGGCGGTCATCTCCAGATAGCCCTGCGGATCGTGCAAGGGCACATCCTCGCGGCGGACGTAACGCAACCAGGCGCGGTCAGCCGCATACAGGGCCAGGACGGCCAGGCAAATCAGCAGGGGCCAGAGCAGCATGAACATCTCCCGATCGGCTAAAGCGGGGATTGTGCGCGTCCCCTGATGGCCCGGCCATCGTGGCGGCACGAGAATTGCCCCCTTTCGCCGGCGATGGCCTCAGAGGGCCAGCCACTCCTGCTGCAAGGCCTGGTCCGCCGCCAGTTGCGCCGGCGTGCCACGAAAGACCATTTCGCCGCGTCCCATCACGTAAACCCGCTGTGACAGCTCCAGCGCCAGTGCCTGTTTCTGCTCGATCAGCAGCACCGCCACCTGCCGCTGGCGCAGCAGTTCGAGGTAATGAGCGACCTGCCCGACCATCTGCGGCGACAGGCCCTCGGTCGGTTCGTCAATCAGCAACAGCCGGGGATTGCCCATCAGTGCGCGGCCCAGCGCCAGCATCTGCTGCTCCCCGCCCGACAGCGCCCCGGCCGCCACCTTGTAGCGCCGTTCCAGGGACGGGAACAAGGCCAATACTTCCTCTTCGCGCCAGCCATCGTCCGGTACCGGCCCGCTCTTGCGGCCGAGCAGCAGATTTTGCTGCACGGTGAGCGCCGGAAAGACATCGCGGCTTTCCGGCACGTAGCCGACGCCGCGCTGCGCGATGGCGTAGGTGGCCAGACCGGCCAGCGAACGGTCCTCGAAATCGATCTCCCCCGTACTGCGCACCTGGCCCATCACGGCCTTGAGCAGGGTCGAACGGCCCGCGCCGTTGCGGCCCAGGATGCTGACGATCTCCCCGCGCGCCACCTCCAGCGAGACGCCATGCAGTACGTGGCTCTGGCCGTACCAGGCCTGCAGGCCAGTAATCCTGAGCAACGCAGAGGATTTATCCATGGGGCCTCCGGTCCAGATACAGCGCCTGGACATCCGGATTGGCGCGGATGCGCTCGGCGCTGTCGCAAGCGATCACGCGGCCGTTGTCCATGACCGCGATGCGGTCGGCCAGGCCGAAGACCACCTGCATGTCGTGTTCCACCATCAGCAGGGTCTTGCCGACGGTGACTTCGCGGATCAGCGCGACCATGGCGGCACTCTCGGCACGGCTCATGCCGGCGGTCGGCTCGTCCAGCAGGATCACGGAGGCATCGGCCGCGATGGGCACTGCCAACTCCAGGGCGCGCTGCTCGGCATAGCTCAGCTCGCCTGCGGCCACCTCGGTACGTTTGGCCAGACCGACCTTGTCCAGCACGGACAGCGCCCGCTCGCTGGCATCGCGCAACTGGCCGATGCGGCGCCAGAAAGCATAGCGGTAGCCCAGCGTCCACAAGAGCGCGCAACGCACATTCTCAAAAGCGCTCAGGCGCGGGAACAGACTGGTGATCTGGAAGCTGCGTGCCAGTCCCAGCCGGTGAATCTGCTGGGGCGGCTCGCGCGTGATGTCGCGTCCGTGCAGCAGCACGCGGCCGGCATCGGCGCGATAGCGTCCCGAGACGACGTGGAACAGGCTGGATTTGCCGGCTCCATTCGGCCCGATCAGGGCACAGCGCTCGCCGGGCTGCAATTGCAGATCGACACCACACAGGATCTCGCTGCGGTCGAAGGCCTTGTGCACATCCTGCAGTACCAGTGGCAAAGGGGCCGTCATCGCGCCCTCCCCGAACGTTGCCAGGCCACCAGCGCACCCGCGCCCACCACCACGCAGAGCGCTGCGAGGCCCCACGGGGCAGCGGCATGAACGTCGATGCGCCAGCCCCACAGCATCAGCGATGCAGCACCTTCGCCGGTATCGGCGAGGCTGCCCAGGCTGGCCTGATACGCCATCTCGGTCGCCAGGATGACGCCCGTCAAGGTACAGAATGCAGCTGCCAGCCACCATGCCAGGCGCCCCGCAAGGCGCGCATTCACCTGCCCGCCTTGCAGCAGGTGCCAGCTGCGGTCGATCAGGCTGGCCAGCCCGCCCGGCGTAGTCATCACGATCAGGATGAAGAGCGCACCCAGATAGAACTGCCAGGCCTGCGTATAGGCCGACAACCAGGAAGAAAACAGCACCCCGACCACGCCCCCGATGACGGGCCCGTAAAAATAGGCGGTGCCACCGATGAAGGTGAACAGCAGGATGGTGCCGGAGCGCAGCGCTCCGACGTATTCCGCACTGACGATTTCGAAATTGATGGCCGACAGCCCGCCAGAGACGCCGGCAAAGAAAGCCGACAGGATCAAGGCCAGATAGCGCACCCGCTGCGGATCGTAGCCGAGGAAGGCGGCGCGTTCGGGATTGTCGCGCACGGCATTGAGGATGCGGCCCAGCGGCGTGTGGCGCAGCGCATGGATGGCGACGGCACAGACCAGCAGCCAGCCGGCGATCAGGTAATACACCTGAATCTGCGGACCGTAGCTGATCCCGAGCACGGGCTCGCCGATGACGCGGTTGCCCGAAATGCCGCCCTCCCCGCCGAAAACCTCGGGAAACATCAACACGCAGGCCGAGACCAGTTCCACCAGTCCCAGCGTGATCATGGCGAACGTCGTGCCGGCGCGACGCGTGGTGAGATAGCCCAGCACCACCGCACAAAGCGCGCCGGTCAGGCCGCCGGCCAGCGGGACCAGCGTCACCGGAAAGGCCAGCACGCCATCGGCCATGCGGTTCATCAGGTGGATGGCCCCAAAGGCGCCCAGGCCGGAATACACCGCATGCCCGAAAGAAAGCATGCCGCCCTCGCCCAGCAGCATGTTGTATGAGAGGCAGAGCAGCACCATCGTGCCCATCTGCGACAGCAGCGACAACGCCGCGCTCTGCGGAAACACCAGCGGTGCGGCCAGCAGCATCAGGGCAAAGAGTAGCCAGGGAAGCACGATCCGTCGCATGGCTCAACTCTCCCGCCGGCCCATGAGGCCCTTGGGACGCACGATCAGCATCACCACCAGCAGCAGATAGGGCAAGACCGGTGCCACCTGCGCCAATGTCAGCCGCGCCAGCGGTGCCAGCGCGCTGCCGGACGGCACCTGCAAGCCCAGGCTGGCCAGCGAGACATCCAGCGCCACCGCAAAGGTCTGCATCATGCCGATCAGCAGGGAGGTGATGAAGGCTCCGGCCAGCGAGCCCAGCCCGCCCACCACCACCACCACGAAGATGATGCTGCCGACGGCCGCCGCCATCCCCGGCTCGGTGACGAAGGCATTGCCACCGATCACGCCTGCCAGCGCCGCCAGTGCGCAGCCGCCGCCAAATACCAGCATGAACACGCGCGGCACGTTGTGGCCCAGCGCTTCGGCCATCTGCGGATGGGTCAGCGCGGCCTGGATCACCAGTCCGATGCGGGTATGGCGCAGCAACAGCCACAAGGCCAGCAGCATCAAAGCCGCCACCAGCAGCATGAAGCCGCGATAGACCGGAAAGGCGGTCGAATACAGGGTAAACAGCGTGCCGTCCAGTTCGGGCGGGATGCGATAAGGCACCGGCGAGCGGCCCCACACCAGTTGCACCAGTTCCACCACCAGATAGGACAGACCGAAAGTGAACAACAATTCCGGCACATGCCCATAGCGATGCACGATGCGCAGGCCGTAATGCTCCACCAGCGCCCCGGCCACACCCACGATCAGGGGCGCCAGCAGCAGCGCCCACCAGAATCCGAGGACGCCAGCCAGTGCGTAGGCAACATAGGCACCCAGCATGTAGAAGCTGGCATGGGCGAAATTGGGCACGCCCATCATGCTGTAGATGAGCGTCAGGCCCGAGGACAGCAGGAACAGCAAAAAGCCGTAGCCCAGGCCGTTCAGGAAGGTGATCAGCGCGAATTCCAAATTGCCAGCCTTGCGGGGAGATGCCGTATCGAGGAGGTTGAAGAGCTTGCCGCGTCCGGCCAGGCGCGGCAGGACGCAAAAGTGCAGCGATCCTATGGGATTCGCGCTTCTCTGTCAAAATAGCGGATTGCGGCCCGGTCCGGGCTGCGCGCCACAGGCTGACCATGACGCAATCCTATCCGCTGCCCCCTTTCGGGAACCGTTTCGCCGAACTGCCGCCGGCCTTCTATACCCGGCTGCAGCCCACGCCCCTGCCCGCGCCCTACCTGGTCGGATTCAGCGAGGCAGCCGCGGCCACGGCCGGGCTGCCACGGCCGGCCGATGAGCACTTCAGCTTCCTCGACATCTTCGCCGGCAACCTGATCCCGCCCGGTTCGACGCCGCTGTCGGCGGTCTATTCCGGACACCAGTTCGGCGTCTGGGCCGGCCAGCTCGGCGATGGCCGCGCCATCACCTTGGGCGACCTGCCGGCCGCCGACGGCCAGGGACGCATCGAGCTGCAGCTCAAGGGCGCGGGCATGACCCCCTATTCGCGCATGGGTGATGGCCGTGCCGTGCTGCGCTCCTCGATCCGCGAATTCCTCTGTTCGGAAGCCATGGCCGCGCTCGGCATCCCGACCACGCGCGCCCTGACCGTAATCGGCTCGGACCAGCGCGTCATGCGCGAAGCCCCGGAAACCGCCGCCGTCGTCACCCGCATGGCCCCCAGCTTCATCCGCTTCGGTTCTTTCGAGCACTGGTATTACAACCAGCGCTTCGATGAACTGAAGATTCTGGCCGATACCGTACTCGAACAGTTCTATCCGGAATTGCTGCCTGAAGAGAACCCGTATCAGGCCCTGCTGAAAGAAGTCACCCGCCGCACGGCGACGCTGATGGCGCAATGGCAGGCCGTGGGCTTCATGCATGGCGTGATGAATACCGACAACATGTCCATCCTGGGCCTGACGCTGGATTACGGCCCCTTCGGCTTCATGGAAGCCTTCGACGCCCGCCACATCTGCAACC
>NZ_DBIC01000136.1:7331-18263 GCF_002296545.1 Herbaspirillum sp. UBA812
CCTCCGCCCCCCGCCACATCTGCAACCACACCGACCGCCAGGGCCGCTACAGCTACCAGATGCAGCCGCGCATCGGCCAATGGAACTGCTTCGCGCTGGGCCAGGCCATGCTGCCGCTGATCGGCTCGGTGGAGCAGACCGAAGCGGCGCTGGCCGACTATGAAGCCATCTTCCAGGCGCGCCATGCCGAGTTGCTGCACGCCAAGCTGGGGCTGCGCACGCAACAGCCCGAGGATGAGCAACTGATCGAAGCGCTGTTTGCCATCCTGCAAGCCAATGGCGTGGACTTCACCCTGTTCTTCCGCCGCCTGGGCGACTTGCGCATCGGCAATACGGCTGACGACGAGCCGGTACGCGATCTCATCCTCGACCGCCCCGCCTTCGATGCCTGGGCCACGCAATACCGCGCCCGCCTGCGCGCCGAAGACAGCGACGACGCTGCCCGCCGGCTTGCAATGCACGCGGTCAACCCCAAGTACGTGCTACGCAATTACCTCGCCCAGGAAGCCATCGACCGTGCGCTGGAGAAGGATTTCAGGGAAGTGGCCCGCCTGCAGCAGATCCTGCAACATCCCTTTGACGAACAGCCCGAATTCGAGCGCTATGCGGCGCTGCCGCCGGAGTGGGCCCGTCACCTGGAAGTGAGCTGCTCATCCTGAAGCATGGCCTGACTTTTGACACATCTGAAACTTTCTTCCTGAGCAGGTCGCAGTTGCCCGCCGCCCGTCATCCCCCAAGGAGCCAAGCATGAACAAACGTGTAGAAAAGACCGAAGCGCAATGGCGCGAACAACTGGACCCGATGGAGTACCAGGTCACCCGCGAAGCCGCCACCGAGCGCGCCTTCACCGGCCGTTACTGGGATCATCATGAAGCCGGCACCTATACCTGCGTCTGCTGTGACACGCCGCTCTTCACCTCGGATGCCAAGTTCGATTCCGGCTGCGGCTGGCCCAGCTACTTCGAACCCATCGATCCAGCCAACGTGCGCGAGAAAGTGGACCGCAGTTATGGCATGATTCGCACCGAGATCATCTGCAACGTCTGCGACGCCCACCTGGGCCACGTCTTCCCCGACGGCCCGCCGCCGACCGGACTGCGCTATTGCATCAATTCGGCTTCGCTGCGTTTCGACCCGGCGTAAGCCGCTCCTCCACCGTTTCATTGACTCACTGAAGAAGCCAACCCGATGAAGTTTCTGTTCGACCTGTTCCCCGTCATCCTGTTTTTCGGCGTCTTCAAATGGGCCGAGGGCCATCCCTCGGCCGCGCAGGACCTGGTGATGCAATACCTGGGCGGGGCCATGTCGGCCGGTGCCGTCACGGCCAGCCAGGCCCCCATCCTGCTCTCGACCGCGGTCGCCATCGTCGCCTCGCTGGGCCAGATCGCCTGGCTGCTGCTGCGCCGGCGCAAGGTGGACGGCATGCTGTGGGTGTCACTGGCCATCATCGTGGTCTTTGGCGGTGCCACCATCTATTTCCGTGACGATACCTTCATCAAGTGGAAACCGACCATCCTGTACTGGGCCTTCGGCCTGGCCTTGCTGGTGTCGCAGCTGTTCATGAAGAAAAATCTCATCCGCGTCATGATGGAAAAGCAGGTCACCCTGCCCGAAGCGATCTGGCCGCGCCTGAACCTGGCCTGGATCGTGTTCTTCGCGGTCATGGGCGTGCTGAACCTGTACATCGCCTTCAATTACTCGCTGGATACCTGGGTCAACTTCAAGATGTTCGGCAGCATGGGCCTGATGTTTGCCTTCATCATCGGGCAAAGCCTGTTCCTCTCCAAGTACATGAAGGATGCCGAATGAGCGCCGCTGACACCCGCGTGCAGCGCATCACCGAGCGCCTGACTGCAACTTTCTCGCCGCAGGTCTGTCTGGTCGAGGATGAGTCGGCCCTGCATGCTGGACATGCCGGTGCCGCCTCTGGCGGAGGACATTACAGGATCCGCCTGGTTTCCGACTTGTTCGCGGGCAAAAATCGGTTGAACCGCCATCGGCTGGTGTATGATTGCCTGTCCGACCTGATGCAGCAGGAGATCCATGCGCTGGCCATAGTGGCGCTCTCCCCATCAGAGGCAACGAACTGAGACCAAGAACAAAGACCGACGCCTGCTTTTATCCAAGCCCCTCCTGTTTTTCTTCTCCGTTTTGATTCATTCCTTTCTTTTCTAGGATTAAACAATGACATTCAAACCCGCTCGTCTGCTGGTGCTGCTGTTCGCCATCGCTTCCATCCCGGCCTTCGCTCAAAACCTGGCCGTCGTGAACGGCAAGGCGATCCCTTCCTCCCGCGCCGAACTGATGGTCAAGCAGATGACTGCGCAAGGCCAGCCTGACAGCCCGCAACTGCGCGGTGCCATCAAGGAAGAGCTGATCAATCGTGAAATCCTGATGCAGGAAGCCGACAAGCAAGGCCTGTCCAACAGCACCGACGTCAAGAACCAGCTGGAACTGGCCCGCCAGTCCATCGTCATCCGCGCCCTGATCGCCGACTACCTGAAGAAGAACCCGGTCTCCGACGCCGACATCAAGGCCGAATACGACAAGTTCAAGGCCCAGGCCGGCGACAAGGAATACCACGCCCGCCACATCCTGGTGGACAAGAAGGAAGACGCCGAAGCCATCATCGCCAAGCTGAAGGCCGGTACCAAGTTCGAAGACCTGGCCAAGCAATCCAAGGACACCGGTTCGGCAGCCAACGGTGGCGACCTCGACTGGGCGACCCCGGCCTCCTTCGTCAAGCCGTTCTCCGACGCCATGGTGGCCCTGAAGAAGGGTGACATCACCCAGACTCCGGTGCAGACCCAGTTCGGCTGGCACGTGATCAAGCTGGAAGATGTGCGTGCTGCCAAGGTCCCGACCCTGGAAGAAGTCAAGCCGCAGATCGCAGAAGCCCTGCAACAGAAGAAGCTGCAGGCTTACCAGGAGCAACTGCGCGCCAAGGCCAAGGTGCAATAAGCCTGACGCCCTGATCGCCGAAGAGGACGGCCGCGCGCCCTCCTCTTCATCGCTCTCCCCGCATGCCCGGCCAGGTTTCCTTGCCGGGCATGTTGCTTTTTAGCTACGTTTGCACGCACAAGTTCTGCTTGAAACGTCAAAAAGTCGCTCGTAAACCCCGGATTTCCTCCAAAAAACCGCTGAAATTGGCCTTCCTGTCATACGGAAGACACAAATCAAGTTTCATAGTGAAGATTTATTTTTATAAAAAATTTACGCAATGAATTTTTCATAATCATATAAATTCACTAAATAATTAAAAAAGAGGAATTTTCCTGCAGCATTTCGCGCATTTTGCGAACCATCGTTCTGATATTCTTCGATCCAGTTCCAAATAGGGACAGGCTGCGGCCGGCCACGTTGAATGCGGTCGCGGCGATAAAAGAGGTGTTTCGGGGAGAGGCACACAAGGCTGATCCGCGGCACCATCAACAACACAACATCGTGCTTTCTGGAGAGAAACCTATGAAGAAGAGTTCCATGCTGCTGCTGGCAGCCGGCCTGACCACCGGCGGCGCAGCCTTTGCCCAGTCCTCCGTGACCATCTACGGCATCGTCGACACCAGCATTCGTTATCTGAGCAATGACAATGCCCAGGGCAGCAGCAACGTGCGCATGGACAATGGCGCCATTTCCAACAGCCGTATCGGTTTCAAGGGGACCGAGGACCTGGGTGGCGGCCTGAAGGCAGTGTTCCGTCTGGAAAACGGTTTCAGCAGCGACACCGGCGCCGCCCAACAAGGTGGCCGTCTGTTCGGTCGTCAATCGTGGGTTGGCCTGGCCGGTGATTTCGGCAAGGTCTCCGTGGGCCGCCAGAACACCGCCCTGTTCGACCTGATGGCCGATCACTTCGATCCGCTGACCGTCGGCAACTACGAAACCAACTCCTGGATGCCGGCTGCCGCTACCCGCGTGCGCAGCGACAACACCGTGCGCTATGACGGCCAGTTCGGTCCCGTGGCCGCTTCCGTGAGCTACGCCTTCGGCGAGCAAGCCGGTTCGACCCGCAGCGGCAGCCAGATCAGCACCGCCCTGCGCTACAACAACGGTGGCTTCGCCATCGGTGGCGGCTTCCAGCAAACCGTGGACGCCACGGCTGCACGCAACAAGGCCACGACCTACAACCTGTCGGCTTCCTACGCGTTCGGCGCGGCCAAGGTCTTCGCCGGTTACTACCGCATGAAGGATGCAACCGGTGTGAACGGTGCATTCATGGAAACCACCAACTACTCGCTGGCCAACACCGCAAATGGCAACACCGTCGGCGTGGAACGCAAGGATGATGGCTACTTCTTCGGTGCCAACTACCAGGCGACCGCTGCACTGAGCCTGACCGGCGGCGTGTACTACGACAAGAGCAAGAACGTGGCCTACCAGACCCTGGGCAATGTCGGCGACGGCAAGCGTTACACCATCGTTGGCGTGGCCGAATACGCCCTGTCCAAGCGCACCCAGCTGTACACCACCGTGGACTACAACAAGGCCAAGGATGCTGCCGTGTACGAGATCACCAACTCGGCCAACGGCAAGAGCAACCTGACCACCGTCGGCGTTGGCATTCGTCACATCTTCTGATCCGGCTTGAGGATGGCGCTTTCCTTCGGGGAAGCGTCATCACCCGACCGCGCAGCAGAAACAAAAAACGCAGTTCCGAAAGGAACTGCGTTTTTTTTCATCCCGCTTTTTCAGCCCCTGCCCGAGTGCCCCGCACAGCGGGCAGTCGGAACAGGAAACTTCATTTCAAGCCATTTCCGGCTCAACCCACCCACTTGCGGGCATTGCGGAACATGCGCATCCACGGCGAATCCTCGCCCCACGATTCAGGGTGCCAGGATTGGGTCACGGTGCGGAACACGCGTTCGGCGTGCGGCATCAGGACCGTGAAGCGGCCGTCCGGGGTGGTCACCGAGGTGATGCCCTGCGGCGAACCGTTGGGGTTGAACGGATAGGCTTCGGTGGCCGCGCCGCGATGGTCGACGTAGCGCATGGCGATGAGGGCCTTGTCGATGTCACCGGTCTGCGAGAAGTCGGCAAAACCTTCACCGTGGGCGGTGGCGATCGGTGCCTGGGTACCCGCCATGCCCTGCATGAAGATGGACGGCGAATCGGCCACTTCCACCATCACGAAACGCGCCTCGAACTGCTCGGACTTGTTGCGGGTGAACTTGGGCCAGGCTTCCGCGCCCGGGATCATGGACTTCAGGTTGCTCATCATCTGGCAGCCGTTGCAGATGCCCAGCGAGAAGGTGTCCTGGCGCTGGAAGAAGCGCGAGAACTGCTCGGCCAGCTGCGCATTGAAGAGAATCGTCTTGGCCCAGCCTTCGCCGGCGCCCAGCACGTCACCGTAGGAGAAGCCGCCCACGGCGATGAAGCCCTTGAAGTCATCCAGCTTGGCACGGTTGGCGATCAGGTCGCTCATATGCACGTCAACCGCAGTGAAACCGGCCTTGTGCATGGCATAGGCGGTCTCGATGTGCGAGTTCACGCCCTGCTCGCGCAGGATGGCGACCTTGGGACGCGCCGCTGCGCCCAGCGACAGGTAGGGTGCGGCGATGTCTTCCTGCGGATCGAAGGTCAGCTTGGGCGTCATGCCGGGATCGGCTGCATCCAGCAGGCGTTCGTATTCGGCATCGGCGCAGGCCGGGTTGTCGCGCAGGCGGGCGATGCGCCAGCTGGTCTCGCTCCAGACGCGGTGCAGCTCGGCACGCGGCTGGCTGTAGATGTTCTTGGCGTCGCGCATGAATTCGATCACGTCGCGGTCGTTGGGCTTGCCGATGATGTGGCTGCACGCGCCCAGGTTGTAGCTGCGCAGCACGTTCATGACGTCCGACTTCTGCTCGGCCGGAACCTGGATCACCGCACCCAGTTCTTCGCTGAACAGGGCGCGCAGGGTCAGTTCATTGCGGCGTTCGGCCACTTGCGTGGTCCAGTTCTTGGAATCGCCCCAGTCTGCGGCGTGCTCGGCTTCCATGGTCAGGATGTCGAGGTTGACCGAGATGCCGGTGTGACCTGCAAAGGCCATTTCGGCCAGGGTGGCATACAGGCCACCGTCAGAACGGTCGTGGTAGGCCAGCAGGCGGTCTTCGGTATTGAGTTGCTGGATGGCGTTGAAGAAGGCCTTCAGGTCTTCTGCGCTATCCACGTCCGGGGTCTCGTTGCCGATCTGCTGCATCACCTGCGTGAGCGCCGAGGCACCCATGCGGTTCTTGCCACGGCCCAGGTCGATCAGGATCAGGACGGTTTCGCCCTTGTCCTTGCGCAGTTGCGGGGTCAGCACGCGGCGCACGTCGGTCACCGGCGCAAAGCCGGAAACGATCAGCGAGACCGGCGAGGTCACCGACTTGGCGCCGGCTTCATCGCTCCAGGTGCTGCGCATGGACAGCGAATCCTTGCCCACGGGGATCGAGATCCCCAGTGCCGGGCACAGCTCCATGCCCACGGCCTTGACGGTATCGAACAGCGCGGCGTCCTGGCCGGGCTGGCCGCAGGCCGCCATCCAGTTGGCCGACAGCTTGATGTCGCCGATCTCGGCGATGGGGGCGGCAGCGATGTTGGTGATGGCTTCACCGACGGCCATGCGGCCAGAAGCCGGGGCGTCGATCACGGCCAGCGGGGTACGCTCGCCCATGGCCATGGCTTCGCCGAGGTAGCCTTCCAGGCCCATGGCGGTCACGGCCACGTCAGCCACCGGCACCTGCCAGGGACCGACCATCTGGTCGCGCACGGTCATGGCACCGACGCTGCGGTCACCGATGGTGATCAGGAAGGACTTGTCGGCCACGGCCGGCAGGCGCAGCACGCGCTGGGCCACGTCCACCAGCTCCATGCCGGTCAGGTCCACCGGCGGCAATTGCTTCTCCACGTGCTGCACGTCGCGGTGCATCTTGGGCGGCTTGCCCAGCAGCACATCCATGGGCATGTCGACCGGGTTGTTGTTGTGCTCGGGGTCGATGACTTTCAGCTGGCGTTCTTCGGTGGCGGTACCGACCACGGCGAAGGGGGCGCGCTCGCGCTCGCACAGGTATTTGAACAGATCCAGGTGTTCCGGCAGGATCGCCAGCACGTAACGCTCCTGCGATTCATTGCTCCAGATCTCACGCGGAGCCAGGCCACTTTCTTCCAGCGGCACCTTGCGCAGGTCGAAGATGGCACCGCGCTTGGCATCGTTGGTAATTTCCGGGAAGGCGTTCGACAGGCCGCCCGCACCCACGTCGTGGATGGACTGGATGGGATTGTCGTCACCCAGCGCCCAGCAGGCGTTGATGACTTCCTGGGCACGGCGTTCCATTTCCGGATTGCCACGCTGGACCGAGTCGAAGTCCAGATCGGCAGTATTCACGCCGGTAGCCATCGAGGAGGCAGCACCACCGCCCATGCCGATGCGCATGCCGGGGCCGCCCAGCTGGATCAGCAGGCTGCCGACCGGCAGGTCGTTCTTTTTGGTGTGCTTGGCGGAAATGTTGCCCATGCCGCCGGCGATCATGATGGGCTTGTGGTAGCCCATCACCTGCCCGCCCACGTTCTGCTCGTAGGTACGGAAGTAGCCGCCCAGGTTGGGACGGCCGAATTCGTTGTTGAAGGCCGCGCCACCGAGCGGGCCGTCGATCATGATCTGCAAGGGCGAAGCGATGCGCTCCGGCTTGCCGTAGATGCCGCCCTGGGCGTGTTCATCGCGCTGGTCCACCGGCTGGGCCACGTCGCGGGCGTTTTCCCACGGCTGCACCGCATGGGTGACCATCAGGTTGGACACGGTAAAGCCGGTCAGGCCGGCCTTGGGTTTGGAGCCACGGCCGGTCGCACCTTCGTCGCGGATCTCGCCGCCGGCGCCGGTAGAGGCACCCGGGAACGGGGAGATGGCGGTCGGGTGGTTGTGAGTTTCGACCTTCATCAGGATATGGGTCAGCTCGTCCGAAGCTTCATAGACGTTGCCCTTGGTGGCGCCGCGCTGGTAGAAGCGCGAGACGGTCGCGCCCTCGATGATGGAGGAGTTGTCCGAATAGGCCACCACGGTGCCCTTGGGCGCCAGTTGATGGGTGTTCTTGATCATGCCGAACAGCGACTTGTCCTGCTTTTCGCCGTCGATGGTCCAGTCGGCGTTGAAGATCTTGTGGCGGCAGTGTTCGCTGTTGGCCTGGGCGAACATCATCAGTTCGACGTCGGTCGGATTGCGCTGGGCCTTGGTGAAGGCGTCCACCAGGTAATCGATCTCGTCATCCGACAGGGCCAGGCCCAGTTCGGTGTTGGCGCGTTCCAGCGCGGCACGGCCGCCGCCGATCACGTCCACCGATTCCAGCGGCTTGGCCTGCAGTTCCGAGAACAGGCCGGCGGCGTCCTGCGGATCGCGCAGCACGGTTTCGGTCATGCGGTCGTGCAGCAGCGCGGCCACGGCCGGGATGCTGGCTTCATTCAGTTTCTTGGTCCCCCCCAGCAGGCCGGTCTTGACCTGCACGCGGAAGATGATGCCGCGCTCGACCCGGTGGATGTGGCCCATGCCGCAGTTGCGCACGATGTCGGTGGCCTTGCTGGCCCACGGCGAGATGGTACCGAAGCGCGGGATCACCACGAAGGCATCGCCCTCGTCGCTGCCATTGAAGGGATCGCCATAGGTCAGCAGGCCGTTGAGGCGTGCCTCGTCCTCCCGCGTCAGGGCCTGGGCCTGGCCGGCGTCGACGAAGTGCAGATAGCGGCCGGATACGCCGGTGATGGCGGCATCCACTGCTTGCAATTGGGTCAGAAGGCGTTGGGTACGGAAAGCGGAAAGGGCATTGGAGCCCGGCAGGATCAGCATGGCGAGGTCGAGGCAGTTAGCTTGAATCGGGAAAACCGTCGCAGCATCGCGGCAGGGACCGGTCCACCGACACCAACCGCCCCGGATGACGCATTGCACAAGGAAAAATCGTGCAGGTCGGGGACTGGCGGAATGATGGATCGTGCGCGCGTTTGCTGGCAGAGCCGGCATTATACAGTGGACACCGCGCCAAGTCCCGCGCAAAGCGAGCGATGGGGCCGCCCTGCCTCCAAGCGGGCGGCAGCGCGATGCAGCAGACCGCTGTCATCCGCGCCGTGTCGCCAGACGTTGTCATTTGAAGCAGAAAATGTCCCCCCTTTCGGGCAGGACGCACGTAGCCCTGCGGCAATATCCAAACTGCAAGGAAATTTCGCGGTATCATTCGGCCCGCATCGGCGCAGGGCCAGCCCGGCGATCCATGGCCGATGCCCACGACCACAGCGGCCCTGCCGCTTCCAAGACGAACAGAGTGAACAGCACACAACGACAGATCGCCGTCATCGGCGGGGGACTTTCAGGGATTTGCAGCGCCTACTTCCTGGCCGCCAGAGGCTATGAAGTTGCCGTCATCGAGCGCCGTGCGCACGTGGCCGAAGAAGCCACCTTCGGCGATTCGGGACTGTTGGCACCGGGGGCGGCCATGCCGCTGACATTGCCGGGTGCCATGGCGACCTTCGCCTGCCGCTTCCAGGACGAGCCGCGGGTCCTGCTGGCCCCCGGTACCGATTTCGGCCGCCGGCGCTGGATGCGCGCCACGCGCCAGGCCCAGCACCACGATTTTGCCGGGAACAAGCTGCGCCTGACGCGCCTGTCGGCCTACGGCCAGAGCCTGACCCTGCAATTGCAGGCCCATCACAACCTGGACCATGAAAATGGCCAGGGCGTGTTCCACCTCTTCCGCCAACCGGCCGAAGCGGCCCGTATGGCGCAGCTGGAGGAAGCCGCCGGCCAATGCGAGTTCAAGCACCAGGCCCTGGACGCGGCCGGCATCCGCACACTGGAACCGGCCTTCTCGTCGGAAGCGAAGCTCTCCGGCGCGCTCTACTACCCGGAAGACATGGCCGGCAACTGCGTGCTGTTTGCCAAGCAGATGCGCAATGCGGCCCAGGAGTTGGGGGTGAGCTTCCATTTCGATTCCACCGTCACCTCGATCAACGCCGAATTCGGCGGCCGCCTGACGCTGCACGTCAGCTCGCCTCATCTGGCCTCGCAAATGCGGGTTGATGCCGTGGTGGTGGCAGCCGGCATGTCCAGCGCCGAACTGCTGCGTCCGCTCGATACCGACCTGCCGCTGCTGGCCCTGCAGAGCTATTCGGCACTGGTACCCGTGAAAAATCCGGATGATGCACCCAGCATGGCCCTGCATGACGACAGCTACAAGGTCAGCATGACGCGCCTGGGCAGCCGCATCCGCATCAGTGGTTTGCTGGGCTTCGTGCCGCAGAGCCAGACCTTGCCGCCCAAGGCGCTGCGCAACCTGCTCAAGATTGCCGGCGACTATTACCCCAATGCCGCCAACTACAACCAGGCGCATTTCTGGAGCAATACCATGGCCCTGCTGCCGCACGGCCTGCCTGTGGTGGGACCGACGCGACAAGGCAACGTCTTCGTCAATGTCGGCCACGGTGCCACCGGCTGGGCCGCCAGCGTCGGTTCGGCGCGCCTGTTGTGCGACATGATCAGCGGCGATGACTGCGAAATCCCGGTCGAAGGCTTGCTGCCGCGTGACGTGCTCGGCTGAGCGAGCAGTTGCCGAACCACGCGGTGCAGGCCGGCCGCGTGCATTCTTTTCATCGATGAAAATCACCGAAGTGCCTGCGCTGGCAGAACAATTCACTTAAAATCAAGCACCCGCGTGACCAGCGCTTGAGCAGGTGAATTTTTCTGCACTTGGCTCCCCAGCGCCGATCTTTCGCGGGTTTCAGAGATCTGCCTGCTGCACTGACGCCCATCCACTCAACGTCCCTGCCACCCCGATCATGAGCGCGCTCCATTCCGTTGCCGAGATCCGCCAGGTTGAACAAGCGGCCCTGTCCGCCCTGCCTCCTTACACCCTCATGCAACGCGCCGGCGCCGCCATCGCCGAGCAGGCGCAGCAGTTGCTGTGTTCGACCACGACCTCCTCGCCGTCGGTGCTGCTCCTG
>NZ_DBIC01000300.1:0-9283 GCF_002296545.1 Herbaspirillum sp. UBA812
CCGACGGAACCTGGCAACTGGTCCACCCGGACCGACAGCAAGCGTTCGAAGAGCGCCTGCGAGAGCTTGGCATCGAGGCCGGAGACCACGCTGTCCATGATGTGAGAACGCGCGAACTTCATGCCCAGCTCGAAGACGATGGCCAGCGAGACGCCGATGGCCAGCACGATCAGCGTAGCCACGCCGTGCGTAGGAATGACCCGGTCATAGACCTGCATCGAGAAGACCGAGGCCCCCAGCGCAATGACGCTCATCACCACCGAGGCAATGACCACTTCCAGGATGATGGGACGGTATTCGCCAAGCGCTTCCTTGAAGACGCGTTCAAAACCGTGCTGGTCCGGCTTGTTGCCGAGCGGGGCGAAATCGAGCTTGTAGGCGCCTTCGCTCAGATCACTGTCGCTGACCAAGGCATGGCCTTCTTCACTGATGAAAATCCAGCGGCCATCGGGACGCTGGTCGGCGATGACACCCCAGCCGCGCTCGCGCACCACGCCCAGCATGGGAAGCTGTGCGCGGTCCGGCTTGGCCAGATGCTGCGACTTGGGCAGGCTCAGGGCAGCGCAGAGGCTGTTGATGTCGATGGCCGCTGCGCCGCTTTTCACCATCGATTGGGTGATGGCGGCATTGAGCCGGACGCTGTCGATCACCACACCGTGGCGTCGCGCTGCCGTCATCACGGCCCATGACAAGGAAGACGCCAGTTCACTCATGACAGGCCTCCCGGGAAACCAGCAAGGCAGCTGGATACAGGCCCGTGCAGCCTGCGCCGGACATCTTGCTGGCCGCAGCGCGGCGCACCGCACCGGCAACGGGGGGCGAACTGGGACAGGAATGAATATTCTTTCTCATGGCGATTCGTTTGGTTTGATATCAGTCGCGACGATCGGCCTTCCTTCAGGGGAAGGACTGTCGACGGCCCCTATTCGGACGATGCGGACGATGCGGACGTACTCGGCTTGATCGACAGTGAGAGCGAAAAACGGGAGAGAACCCCTCGGACGATGTGTCGCGCGATGCCAGAAATGACCGGGATGCGTCATCGTTGCTGCTTTGCCATCTCAGCAACAGCGGGCAAAACCGAGGGAGATCTCGTCCGGAATCAGGCGCTGCGGCAGATCGTCAATGGGGCTAATGATCTGTGAAAATATATAAAGATTTAATTGTCCTTTAGTTCATTTCAGACATATTTGTAGTCTCGAAAAAACTAAGTAAATGACGATTTCAGTCGATCAGAGAACAAACCTCACTCTGGAACGATGGACGCCCTTCCTGTCGACGAGTGAAGGGAAAATCCAGGACCACTTTCGCGAGGATCAAAGAAATACGGAAGATCCTGGAAAGCCTCTTCATATCTGGATAAACAAAAGAGAACTCCCCTCGAATCATGTTGAACCCGAGGGGAGCTTGGTGCCATTCGCCACCTGATCACCGACAATCAGTCAGCACTGGTGACAGCGTCTCCGCCAGACCATTAACATCGACGCCGTACTAACTTTATCTAACATTTTGCGCTTAGCAAATTGTCTGATGGTGCAGACGAAATGAACTATCGAAGGCAACGTCGAGTGGACGACATCGACAGCAACGGAGAGGAAAGACCAGACAGGAAAGGACGCCTGTGCGCACAGCCCGCGCAAGCTCAGTGCGAGGACTGAAGATCCGGCGCCACCACGGCCTCTGCGGAGCCGCCAGCCGCGAGAGAAGACAACGGCGATTCCGGGGCTTGCAACGACAACGGCGACAGTGGCGAACCCGCCGGGCTCGCTGCCCGATCGCAATAGCGCGCAAATTCAGCGGCCAGCATCGGCCGTGCGTAATGCCAGCCCTGGGCATAGTCGACGCAGGCCTGCTCCAGATAGCGCGCCTGCACCGGCGTTTCCACGCCTTCCGCGACGATCTTCAGCTTGAGCTTGCGGGCCAGGTCGATGATGCAGGCCAGTACCGGATGCTCGTGATCCGTGCCGATGCCGATGACGAAGGAACGATCCAGTTTGAGCACATCACATGGAAGTTCGTGCAGATAGCGCAGGCAGGAATAGCCGGTCCCGAAATCATCCAGCGCAATGAGATGCCCCCGCTCCCGCGCCCGGGACAGCGTCTCGCGGCTCGGCAGGGTTTCCATGCTGCTGCTCTCGGTGATTTCCAGCCAGAGTTGGGCCGGCACGATACCGGTGCCGTCCAGCGCGGCATCCAGCACCTCCAGGATGCGGCCGCTGTTGACATCCTGGGCCGGGATATTGACGGCCGCATGCAAGCAGCGATGAGCGCGCAGCGTGGGGGCCAGGTCGCTGACGGTCTGTTGCAGTACCCGGTCGGTGATGGCATTGAGGTAGCCGTGCCGCTGCGCCGCGGCCAGAAAACGGTCCGGCGGCAGCAGTGCACCGTCCTCGCGCTGCCAGCGCACCAGGACTTCCGCGCCCGCACAGCGGCCGTCGGCCAGTACCACGATGGGCTGATAGACGACTCTGAATTCCTCGCGCTCGATGGCGCGCTTGAACTGCGCTTTGGTGATCATGCTCCCCCCTGCCGCAGTTCCCCTTGCGGTCGCCGTGCGCACCGCAGCGGATGCGCACGGGATTGATGGTCAGCGTACCTGGTCCAGGCCATACGCCCACAATTGCAGCTTGCGGCCATCCGCGATGATCATGGCCGTGACGTCGGCCTTCTGCAGATCGGTCTGCACCACTTCGCGGGCGGCATTCATCACGTCCAGCCAGGAGCGCCGGCCCGACAGATATTGGCGGGTATAGGAAGCCAGCACCTCCTCGGACGATACGGCGACGTCTTCCAGATTGCGTGCACGCGCCTCGGCTTGCTGATACTCGGTGTAGGTGGCGGCTATCTGCGAGATCAGTTCCAGCCGTGCCGCATCCACGGCCAGCAGCGCTGACTGATAGCGGCCCTGCGCGGCGGCCACTTCCGAACCCAGCGACAGGCCGGCCCCCAGCTGCATCTGCATGCCGATGAAAGCACGGTTGGCATTGGGGGTGTGAGGCACGCTGAAGTTGCCGCGCTGGTGCTCCAGGCGCGCATAGACTTCCGGCCAGTAGGAGGCACTGCGGATCTGGATGGCCGACTCCTGGACCTTGGCATCAGCGCGCAGGCGCTTGAGCAGCGGGCTGCTCTCCAGCATGCTCTCGGTCAGTGCGGGCAGATCCTCGCTGACGGACATCTTCGCCACATCGGCACGCAGCTCTTCATCGCTCAGCGGCAGGCCGACCAGTTGTTCCAGTTGCAGCCGCGCCGACTGGCGGCTGGCCTTGGCTCCCAGCAGGTCGGTCAGCGCCTGGTCGCGGCGGCCGCGCACCAGCGTCACGTCGACGCGCGCAGCGGCTCCTTCCTTCTCGCGGCGCTGGCTTTGTGCGAGGAAATCTTCCAGCGCTTTCAGATTCTTCTGATTGGCCTCGGTGGCCAGATCCGAACGCACCCACAGGCTGTATTGCGAAATGACCTGCTCGGCCAGGCGGAAACGCTGTTCACGCAGGGCTTCGCCAGCAGATTCATCATTGTGCCCGGCCTGTTCCAGCTGGGCCGTCAGGCGGCCGCCGGACCACAGGGTCTGCTGCAGGCGCAGGGTCACCACGGTATCGTCACCGTTGTACGAAATGTCGCGCGAACTGGTCACGCCGGCGCGTTCGACCGACATGGACGGTGTCGGAAAGAATTGCCACTTGGCCGACGAGATACCTTCGGCAGCGGCGTCGACGGCACGTTGCCGAGCGACCGCAGCAGGATTGTTGAAAGCGGCTTGCTTGACCAGATCACCCAGGCTGACAGCGCCCGCCGGCAGGCTCAACAAGCCCAGTGACATCGCCATCACGGCAGCCAGCCGGTTGGGCCAGCGCGGGCGCGGCAAGGTGGAGGAGGACTGCGGGCCGCAGGCGCCGCCAAGGGGGAGGATGTCGTTCATCTGCGCTCATTTCAGGTTGATCTCGTCCAGGGAGGAAGGTCTCGCGGCAGGCGGGAAGACGGCGCCGGGCGCCGTACTTCACGCACCTGCACACTGGCCGGGCAGCAGCCGCAAAGGCGGCAGGGCAGCCGGCCGGCTGCGATGACGGGTGACGAGAATTGGCTTGGATGATCGCGGAAAGGACGGGGGGGAACGAATTGTCCGATGGTGCAGAAATCTTCATACGGCCTCGAAATAATTCGAGAAACACTACAAAGATTAATGAAGAACAGCTGCAGACCCTGCCAAGAACGTCTGCAGCCGGAAGAGCTGCACGGGTTCCGGCACGCTCACGAAGAAAACGACGCTACCGCCAAGGCGGCACGCAAGGTGGTGATGACCTCATCCCAGTCGCCCGCACGCTGCTGGCGGAACAGCCGTGCCGTCGGATACCAGGGCGAGTCATGGCGTTGCAGGAACCAGCGCCAGTCCGGTGAATAGGGCAAGGCGATCCAGACCGGCAAGCCGAGCGCGCCGGCCAGGTGGGCGGCTGCCGTATCGACGCTGATGACCAGGTCCATGCAGGAAAGCGCGGCCGCCGTATCAGCGAAATCGCGAATGCCCTCCCCCACGGCATGCCACTGCGGCCCGGCCTGCTGCAGCCATTGCGCATCGGCGGTGCGCAGATCGGGCTGGATGATGAAGAAGGACACCCCGTCACGCGCCTTGGCCAGAGCCGCAAAGCGCTCCAGCGCGATGGACCGGCGCGCATCGTTGGCATTGCCGGGGTTGCCGGAGCAGATGATGCCTATGCGCACCTGCCCCGGCGCACGCGGTGCCAGCGCGTCAATCTGCTGCTCCCACTGGCGCTTGAGGTCGATATGAACGTTCAGGTAAGGCACCGGTGCCGGGATATTGTCCATCGCCGTATTGCACACCAGCGGCAGGCTCATCAGCGGCAACTGATAGTCGATCGCGGGCAAGGCGCCTGCGGTCGGCACCAGCTGAATGCGCGAGGCCACCGGCAAGCCCTGCATCAGGGTGAACAAACTTTCCGGAACCTCGAACACCACCTCAGCCCCGGCCTCGACGATCTGCTGCACGTAGCGGCTGAACTGGATGGTGTCGCCCTGCCCCTGCTCGGCCCACAGCAGGATGCGCTTGCCGGCCAGCGAGCTGCCGCCGTTCCAGGGCGGGATGGCGGCGTGGCGATAAGGATCGGCACCGCGTCCTTCCCAACGCCATTCGTAGAGCGGCAAAGCCTCTTCCAGCCGGCCGAGCACCAGCAGCGACAAGGCCAGGTTGACATGGGCATCGGCGTCCTTGCCATCCATGCGCAGGGCGCGGCGGAAGCTGTCGATGGCTTCCTCGTGGTCACGCAGGCGCGCCAGCGTGGTGCCACGGCTGACGTGGGCATCCACCAGGTCAGGGTCGAGAATGAGGGCGCGGTCGTAATAACGCAGCGCTTCCTCGTAGTCACCCAAGGCATGTTCGATCAGGCCTGCATCCAGCCAATATTGCGCGCGATCATCGAAGCGCAGCAGCACCTGGCGCAGGCATTCGCGTGCGGCTTCCCACTGGCCGGCGCGCTCATGCAGCCGCGCCTTGCGGTGCCAGGTATCGGGAACATCGGGATTGCGCCGCAGTGCCTCTTCCAGCAAGGCCAGCGCCTGGCCATCGTTCTTGCCGGAGGGCGACATGCCCTGCAAGGCGGCAGAGGCGGCGACGAAGAACTCGGGACGTTCATGCCCCGCCTCGATCAGGTCGCGATAGAGCAGGAAGCTGTCTTCATATCGCCCCTGCTCGTAGAAGGCGCGCCCCAGGCGATAGCGCAGGGCCAGCGCTTCCTCGCTGCCGGGGTCGACCAGCGGCAAGGCCTGCTGCCAGGCCAGGGCCGCTTCTTCGAAACGTCCTTGCGCGGCCACCACGCTGCCCAGCAGCTGCAGCGCATCCTTGTGCCGGGGATGGGTCTCCAGCAAGCCGAACAGCACTTGTTCGGCGGCGGCGTAGTCATCCTGGTGGAAATGGTCGAGGGCGAGGCGGACGGTATCAGTGGCGTTCATGGCAGGCGGGATGAGACAAACCCGCGTATTGTCTCATCCCTGCCGGGGTACTGCGTCAGCGCTTGAACACCAGCACCGGATCGGCGCGATAGATGGCCGGATACATCTTCTGCAGGTTGCTGATCTTGGGCAGGTCGTTGTAGGCGATGTAGGGCTGGTTCGGATGCAGGGTGGCGTAATCCTGATGGTAATCCTCGGCCCGGTAGAAGCCTTGCAGCGGCGTCACCTGGGTCACGATGGGGGCGCTGAAGACTTTGGCGGCATTGATCTGGGCAATGTAGGCCTGGGTGGCCCGGGCCTGGTCCTCGCTGGCGGTAAAGATGGCCGAACGGTATTGCGTGCCATGGTCCGGGCCCTGGCGATTGAGCTGGGTCGGGTCATGCGCCACCGAAAAATAGATCTGCAGGATCTGGCCATAGGAAATCTTGCGCGGATCGTAGGTCACCTGTACCGCTTCGGCGTGGCCGGTGGCCCCCGAACTGACCATGGAATAAGTGGCCGAATCGGCCTTGCCGCCGGCATAACCGGACACCGCCTGCAACACGCCCTGGGTATGCTGGAATACCCCCTGCACACCCCAGAAGCAGCCACCCGCGAGGACCGCGGTGGCCGTGTTGGCGGTGGAAGCCAGCACCGCCTTGCCACTGGGAGCGGGCACCGCCACCGCCGCTTCAGCAGCCAAGGTGGAAGCACAGGCCAGCGCCAGGCAAAGGCTGGCCGCAGAGGCCAGGACGGCAGGTTTGAACAGGGACATGGCAGGCTCCGACAGGGCAGGAAAAAATCAGAAAATCGGCTAGGACGATCAGGTCAAACGCACAAGATATGAAGCATTCAGCGCCGCACGGGCTTTCCCGGCGTGCCCGATGCGCCGCTGCGCCGCCACAGCAGGCGCAAAGCGAGCATCACCCCGACGAGTACCGCGAACAACAGCGGCTGGGCGATCAGGTTCTTGCCGGCCTTGTCCCACCAGTAGTGCAGCACACCCAGCGGCACGATCACATAGACCAGCCGGTGCAGGGCCTGCCAGCGCTTGCCGCCCAGGCGACGCACCATGCCGTTGGTACTGGTGATGGCCAGCGGGATCGACAGCAGCAGCGCCAGCACGCCCACGGTGATGAAGGGCCGCTTGACGATGTCCTTCCAGATCTCGCCCAGGTCGAAGAAGTGATCGAACCAGACGAAGGTCGTGAAGTGCAGGCACAGATACAGAAACGCCATCAGCCCCAGCATGCGGCGCATGCGCACCAGCCAGTTCAGCCCGGTGATCTTGCGCAGGGGCGTCACTGCCAGGGTGATGCAGAACAGGTACAAGGTCCAGTCGCCGGTGCTGTGGGTGATGAATTCCAGCGGGTTGGCCCCCAGGCCGCCGGTGAAACCCAGCACCACCAGCCGCCCCAGCGGAACGAAGGCCAGGGCCAGGAATAGCCACCACAGCCCCGTCACGGTGCGTGGCTTGAGATTGCGCAAGGCGGCGGGAGCGAGCTGCATGCCGGATCCGTTCTTCAGAAGAATTTGCGCAGGTCCATGCCGGTGTACAGGCTGGCCACGTCGTTGTATCCGTTGAACATCAGCGTCTTGCGCTTGGGCGCGAAGAAGCCATCCTCGCCGATGCGGCGCTCGGTGGCCTGCGACCAGCGCGGGTGGTCCACGTTGGGGTTGACGTTGGAGTAGAAGCCGTATTCCTGCGGGGCGTAGAGATTCCAGGCAGTCTTGGGTTCTTCCTTGACGAAGCGGATCTTGACGATGGACTTGGCCGACTTGAAGCCATACTTCCACGGCACGATGATGCGCACCGGCGCGCCGTTCTGGTTGGGCAGCACTTCGCCGTACATGCCGAGGGTCAGCAAAGTGAGCGGGTGATTGGCTTCATCCAGGCGCAAACCTTCACGATACGGCCAGTTCAGGATGGGGGTGGACAAGCCCGGCATCTGCTTCTTGTCGGCCAGGGTGACGAATTCGACATACTTGGCATTGCCGGTGGGTTCGGCCTTCTTGATGAGCGCCGAGAGCGAATAGCCGATCCAGGGGATCACCATCGACCAGCCTTCCACACAGCGCATGCGGTAGATGCGCTCTTCCAGCGGGGCCAGCTTGGTCAGGGCATCGAGGTCCAGGGTCATGGGCTTCTTGACCTCGCCTTCGATGTCGATGGTCCACGGGCTGGTTTTCAGGCTGCCGGCATTCTTGGCCGGATCGGCCTTGTCGGTACCGAACTCGTAGTAATTGTTGTAGCTGGTGGCGTCCTTGTAGGCGGTCTGCTTGTCCATGACCGCGAAGGCGTTATTGAGCTGGGCCGGCAGCTTCTTGCCCTGCTGGGCGAAGGCCTGCGGCAGCGCGCCCATGCCGCCGGCCAGGGCGGCACCGCCCGCCACGCGCGCCATGAAGCTGCGGCGCGACAGGTAGAGATCACGCGAGGTGATCTCGGAGGCGGTCGGGATGTCAATCTGGTCGGGACGAATCTTGATCAGCATGGTGCGCTCCGGCAAAAAAGGGTGTGAATGCAAAGCGGAGGCAAGGCCTGGACCTCGCCGATGAGATGCCATGGTAAAAGCGGCGCGGTGACGCCCGGGTGGCATTTTGATGACAATTTTGTCATGAAGAAAAATCCCTCCATTGCTAGAATCGAGTGCATTTTCCGGTTCATTCTCTCCGATCCGGGCCGCCTTTGCAGCGGCACTTCCCGTCCATTCCACTTCACACGGTTTCCCACAGCATGGCCATCCTGGTAATCGAAGACGACCCCAAGACCGGTGACTACCTGCGCAAAGGCTTGCGCGAATCCGGCTACGCCGTCGACCTCGCCCGCACCGGCAGTGACGGCCTGCACATGGCACTGGAGCAGGACTACGACCTGGTGGTGCTGGACGTGATGCTGCCCGGCCTGGATGGCTGGCAGGTCATGAGCGCACTGCGCAGCAAGCGCGACCTGCCGGTGCTGTTCCTGACCGCCAAGGACCAGGTGGAAGACCGCATCCGCGGCCTGCAGCTGGGGGCCGACGACTACCTGGTGAAACCCTTTTCCTTCACTGAACTGGTGCTGCGCATCCGCACCCTGCTGCGCCGGGGCGTCACGCGCGAAGCCGAGGTCTATGAGATCGCCGACCTGCAACTGGACCACGTGCGCCACAAGGTCACGCGTCAAGGCGTCAATATCGCCCTGACCAACAAGGAATTCATGCTGCTGCACCTGCTCATCAAGCGCCAGGGCGAAGCACTGTCGCGCACCGTGATCGCCTCGCAGATCTGGGATATGAACTTTGACAGCGACACCAATGTGGTCGACGTCGCCATCAAGCGCCTGCGCGCCAAGATCGACGCGCCCTTCGAG
>NZ_DBIC01000035.1:0-30541 GCF_002296545.1 Herbaspirillum sp. UBA812
TCCCTTCCCGCACCGGCGTAGCCCGATTTGGCAAACCTGCGCGCCGCACGAGGTCCTGCGGCGGGTGCAGTCTGCGCTCTCTTCCCGCATGCAGCCTTTCTTTGCCCCTGATGTCTCCGGATCGCACCGCTCAAAAGCAAAACAGCCCCCGCGCTGCGGAGGCTGTTTTGCCGTTTTCGGCTATGTTTTTCGGCGCTCTCAGAACTTGTGCCGCAGCCCGATACGCAGGACATTCTGGCTGCTGTCGTCCGCCGGTGCCGACGAATAGGCCGCGCTGATGACGCCGGGATTGAGCACGTCGCTGGCCGACTGGCGGCTGGCCATGGCATAGAGATCGGTGCGCTTGCTGAAGAAATAGTCGATGCCGATATTGAACTGCGTGGTGTGTCCGCGCGTAGCACCACCGCTGGCGCGGGACAGATCAGCACGATCATGGATGACGCTGCCCAGCAGGTGCAGCTTGGCATTCATCGCGTAATCCACGCCGACGTCGAACACATTGGCGCGGGTAGCGCTGGTGATGGCCACCAGTCCGCTCGCCGCCAGCGGCTGCTGGGTCGGGCGGCGCACCTGCGACCAGGCTGCGAACAGCTTGGCCGGACCGGCCTGGTAGCTGGCCCCCAGGGTGAAGGTCTTGAGGTCGGTATCACCGGCACTGGACGGCGGCGTATCCGCGGCCAGCTTGCTTTGGTAGTAAGCGGCACCAATGCCCGCATTGCCGCGCCGATAGTTGGCTCCGACGCCGAAGGCTTGTCCCGCTGAAGTCTTGCCAGCGACCTCGCCGAAGCCGTAGAAGAGGCTACCGGTGAATCCGCCCATCTCGGCGGTATCGAAGCGCAGCGAATTGCTGGTCCGCGCCCCGGTCAGGCGATCGAGGCTGTTGAAGTGGCCGGCACGCACACCGCCACCACCGAAGATCTGGAAGGAACTGTATTGCAGGCCGATCTCTTCCAGATAGTCGGTCTGGCGGCCAATGGTCAGCGTACCGACATGGCCACTCAGGCCGACCACCGACTTGCGGTCGAACAGGCTGCCCGGCGTGGCCATGGCACCGTCGTCAGCGGAGAATCCGTTTTCCAGCTGGAAGATGGCCGCCAGTCCGCCGCCCAGTTCCTCGCGGCCGCGAAAGCCGATGCGCGAGGCCATGGCGTCACCGGAGTCGACACTGACGCGACTGTTGTTGCCGGCACCGACCTTGCTGGTATAGACCAGGCTCATGTCGATGACGCCATAGACGGTGACGCTGGAAGTCTGGGCCTGGGCACATTGGCTGGCGTTGAGCAGCCCCAGGGCGGAAAGAGTGAAGACGAGTTTTTTCATGAGAAGCGTGCCGCACGCGGCATGGTGCAGAAAACGTCAAATCATCCCGGGTGCTTTCTGCCGGGTGGAGGGAGGAGAATGGCACTGGCCGGGTCCAGGGAAGGCACATGGTAGGAGCCCCTTCCCCCCGCAGCAATTACCTCTTGGGATAGTGCCCGCGCGGGTCATTGCGGCTGGCGCGAAGCCTGTGCCCATGCCATACTTGCGGCGGCCCGCTGACGCTTTTTGCGCAGTGGCGCGCAAGTTCGGTACACTGCCCTCTTCCAACCTTGCCCTCGCTGGCCTGACCTGATTTGAACAACGCCGCCACCTTCCGCCTCGAACCGTCCAGCCCGCCTGTGCTGCACGTGGAAGGCGACTGGACCTTGCGCAACTACCGCGCGCTGTCGCACCAGATCGCACAGCAACGGCCGGCGGTAGACGATCAGCTGGTGCTGACGTTTTCTGCACTGACCGCCTTTGACACCGTGGGCGCCAAGCTGCTGGTGGATCTGCTGGGCGTGCCCGCAGCCTTGCGCCAGACCGGCGAAGACAGCAATCTGCCGCGCGCCTGGCGCGGCCTGCTGGCCGCCGTGGCCGAGGCCAAGGCGATCGCCATGCCCAAGGCCGCCCCGCCGCCGCAGGCCTGGATCACCGACATGCTCGAACGGGCCGGCGTGGCCACCCTCAACCTGCGCGCCTGCTCGCGTGGCCTGCTGGGTTTTGCCGGACTGTGCCTGCAGACCTTGGCGGCCTCGTTCTGGCGGCCTTCGCGCTGGCGCTTTACGGGCGTAGTGGCCCAGGTTGAACAGACCGGGCTGGACGCGGTGCCCATCGTCTCCCTGCTGACCTTCATGGTGGGTGCCGTGGTCGCCTTCCTGGGGGCCACCGTGCTGGCCGATTTCGGCGCCAGTCTTTATACGGTGGACCTGGTGGCCTTCTCCTTCCTGCGCGAATTCGCGGTGCTGCTGACCGCCATCCTGATGGCCGGGCGCACCGCCAGTTCCTTTACCGCGCAGATCGGATCGATGAAGGCCAACGAGGAAATCGATGCCATCCGCGCCCTTGGACTGGACCCGATCAACCTGCTGGTCCTGCCGCGCATCATCGCGCTGCTGATCTCCATGCCCCTGCTCACCTTCATCGCCATGATGTCGGGCCTCTTCGGCGGGGCCATGGTGTGCGCGCTGTCGCTGGACATCAGCCCGACCATGTTCCTCTCGCTGCTGCAGCAGGACGTGGGCATCCGCCACTTCGTGCTGGGCATGGTCAAGGCACCGCTGTTTGCCTTCGTGATCGCCATCATCGGTTGCAACGAAGGCTTCAAGGTCAGCGGCAGCGCCCAGTCGGTGGGACAGCACACCACCTCCAGCGTGGTGCAGTCGATCTTCGTGGTGATCCTGCTGGATGCACTGGCGGCCCTGTTCTTCATGGAGATGGGATGGTGACCCCGGCGCACGACGATCAGGCCGTCGAAGCGATCATCGACGTGCGCGGCCTGCGTAACCAGTTCGGACCGCAAGTGGTCCATGACCAGCTGGACCTGCAGGTGCGGCGCGGTGAAATTCTGGGCGTGGTGGGCGGTTCCGGTACCGGCAAATCGGTCCTGCTGCGCAGTATCGTCGGCTTGCAACGTCCTGCGGCGGGACAGGTGAAAGTGTTCGGACAGGATTTGTCTGCACTGTCCACCGAGGCGCGTTCACAGTACGAAAGGCGCTTCGGCGTGCTGTTCCAGCAGGGCGCGCTGTTCTCGTCGCTGACCGTGCTGGAAAACATCGCCCTGCCCCTGACCGAATACGGCGGGCTCGATGCCGATGAGGCGCGGGGAGTCTCGGCCATGAAGCTGGCGCTGGCCGGTCTGCCCATTGCCGCCGGTGACAAAACTCCGGCAGAACTCTCGGGCGGCATGATCAAGCGCGCCGCGCTGGCCCGTGCGCTGGCGCTGGATCCGGACATCCTGTTCCTGGACGAACCGACCGCGGGGCTCGACCCCATCAGCGCCGCCGCCTTCGACCGCCTGATCCTGACCCTGCGCGATGCGCTGGGCCTGACCGTGTTCCTGGTCACCCATGACCTGGACACCCTCTATGCCATCTGCGACCGCGTTGCCGTGCTCTCGGCCAGGCGCGTGCTGGTGGCCGACCGCATCGAGGCCGTGGCGGCCTTCGATGATCCGTGGATACGGCAATACTTCCAGGGCCCGCGCGGACGGGCCGCCAGCCAGGCCGCACTGCGCGCTTCGGCCACCCCAACGCATCAAGGAAACGCCTAATGGAAACGCGTGCCCATCACGTCCTCATCGGACTCTTCACCATCCTGGTCGCCCTGGCGGCACTGGTGTTCTGCCTGTGGCTGACCAAGGTCGGCCAGGACCGCGACGTCGACTACTACACGGTCATCTTCAACGAGGCGGTCAGCGGGCTCTCGCGCGGCAGCCCCGTGCAGTACAGCGGCATCAAGGTGGGCGATGTGGTCGGCCTGAGCCTGGACCCGGCCGACCCGCGCAAGGTGCGCGCCCGCATCCGCGTGACCGGCAAGGCGCCCATCAAGGAAGACACCGGCGCCAAGCTGGCCCTGGCCGGCATCACCGGCACCGCATTGATCCAGCTGACCAATGGCTCGCCCGAGAGTCCTCGGCTGGAGTCCAAGGATGGCAATGACCCGATCATCATCGCCTCACCCTCGCCGCTGTCGGCGCTGCTCTCCAACGGCGAGGACCTGCTCTCCAACGTCAATGAAGTGCTGCTCAATGCCAAACAGTTCCTGGCCCCGGAAAACGCGCGCCGCCTGAACCAGACCCTGGCGCACCTGGAACAGCTGACCGATACCCTGGCCAACCAGCGCGGCAACGTCGGCACCGCCATGCAGGAACTGGCGGCAGCGGCGCGCCAGGCCAATCTGGCCATGCAGTCGGCCAACCAATTGCTGGCCACACGCGGCAATGACGCCATGGGCAACCTGCAGCAAGCCATGCGTTCGCTGGCAGCCAGCAGCCAGCAGATCGAAAAGCTGATCCAGCAGAACCAGGCCGCCCTCAACAACGGTGCCCAGGGCGTGGCGGAGATCGGGCCGGCCATTACCGAACTGCGCAGTACCCTGGCCTCGGTGCGGGCCATCAGCCGCAAGCTGGAAAGCAATCCCGGTGCCTACCTGCTGGGCCAAGACAATCTTCAGGAATTCCAACCATGATGACCCCGCTACTGCGCACCGCCCTGGTGGCCGCCAGCCTGGCCCTGACCGCGTGTTCTATTCTTCCCAAGTCCGATCCGCTGGCGGTCTATCGCCTGCCGCCACTGGCTTCGACCCATGCGGCGAGCACCGGCACGCCCTATCGCGCGCTGCGCATCGCCACCCCGGCGGCCAGTCGCAGCATCGACAGCGAACGCATCCTGGTGCTGCCTGAAGGCGACGTGGTCAAGTCCTACGCCGGCGTGCGCTGGAGCGATCCGGCACCGCAGTTGCTGCGCGACCGCCTGCTGGATGCCTTCCAGGCCGACGGACGTTTCCCGCGCCTGTCCGGTGACAATGCCAACATCGCGGCCGAGGTCGAACTCGATGGCGCACTCAACGCCTTCCAGACGGAATATCGCAACGGTGCGCCCAGCGTAGTGATCGTCTATGACGCGCGACTGGTCGACACCGCCACGCGCCAGCAACTGGCGGCGCGGCGCTTTGCGGTGGTGGAAGCGGTGGCCGGCAGCAAGGTGCCGGAAGTGGTCAGCGCCTTTGGCAGCGCCTCGGCGCGGTTGGCGGGCGAAGTGGTGGCGTGGGCCGCCACGGTGCGATGAACGAATTTTCCGCACGCGCCATTATCCGAACGTAGCATGGGCAGGCGCACGAGGCTGTGGCAATCTGACCGGTATTTTTCTTGCGGATCGGAAAGCAGCCATGGACAAGTTGCAAGCGATGGAAACCTTTGTCGCCGTGGTCGAGAGCGGCAGCTTCGTGGCCGCCGTGGAGGTGACCGGCCAGTCCAAACCGGCAGTCTCGCGGCAGGTTTCGGAGCTGGAACAGTTCCTCGGCATCCGCCTGCTCCACCGCACCACGCGGCGACTCTCGCTGACCGATGAGGGCCGCGTCTACTTTACGCGCTGCAAGGAATTGCTGGAATCCATCCAGGATGTGGAGAGCGAAGTCGGGCTCAATTCCGACCAGGCCTGCGGACGGCTGCGCATCGGCGCTCCGCAGGATTTCGGCGTGGAGCAACTGGCTCCGCTATGGGGCAAGTTCACGGAGCAGAATCCGCAGATCACGCTCAACATCACGCTGTCGGACCGCACCATCGACCTGCTTGAGGAAGGTTTCGACATGGCCATCCGCATCAGTACCCTCGGTGACAGCCGCATGGTGGCACGGCCGCTGGCACCGGTGCGCATGATTGCCTGCGCCTCGCCGGCCTTCCTGCAGCGGCAAGGTACGCCGGTGAGTCCGGCGGAACTGCGCGACTACCCCTTCAACTCCTACAGCTACCGCAACGGCGGCGATGAGTGGCATTTCAAGCATGAGCACGGCGACACCTGCACGGTGCGCGTACGCTCCACCGTCTACGTCAACAATGGCGCTACCTGCCGTGCCATGGCCGTGGCCGGCCAGGGCATCGCGATCCAGCCGGACTTCATCGTCAACGCGGCAATCCAGTCCGGTGAACTGGTGGAATTGTTCGAAGGCTGGAGCACCGGCGAGCAACTGGTGGTGCATACGCTCTACCCGACCCGCACGCATCTGCCGCCCAAGGTGCAGCGCATGCGTGATTTTCTGGTGGAGCAGTTCAAGGTACCGCCATGGTGCCCGAAGTAAGTAGCTTAAATTATTTAGTTCATTCTCAATTTCCGGTCCAGCGCAGGAACAGCGGCATCAGCACCGGCACCAGCACGGCGGTGAAGACGCCATTGAGTCCCATGCCCAATCCGGCAAAGGCCCCCATCTCCGCACTGACCTGCAAAGCGCGCGCGGTACCGATGCCATGCGAGGCCACGCCCAGCGCGAAGCCGCGTACCGGATGGCTGTCGATCCGCAGGAAGTTGAGCACGTAGCGCGCCAGGACCGCGCCCAGGATGCCGGTGCAGATCACCAGCACGGCGGTCAGCGACGGCAGGCCGCCGAAGCGTTCCGAGATGGCCATGGCAATCGGCGTGGTGGCCGACTTGGGTGCCATGGAAATGACGATGTCGCGTGAGGCACCCATGGCATAGGCGATCCCGACCGCCGAGACCACGGCCGTCACGGAACCAGCGGCCAGTCCCAGCATCAGCGGCAGCGCTGCGCGGCGGAAATTGTGCCACTGCTTGTAGAGCGGCATGGCCAGCGCAACCGTGGCCGGTCCGAGCATGAAATGCACGAATTGCGCGCCTTCGAAATACGTCTTGTAGGGCGTATGCGTGATGCCCAGGATGCTGACCACGATGACGATGGCGATCAGCACGGGATTGGCCAGCGGGTGGTAACCCAGGCGCCGGTAGATCCACAGTGCCACGAGATAGGCCACCAGCGTGGTCGTCAGCCCCAGCAGCGGCGAGGCAGCTAGGTAGACCCAGACATCGGTCAGACGGGCCAGGCCGTGCATCAGTGCGACTCCTCATGGTGATCCGGCTGGCGTGCCGCAGAGAAGCGCTTCATCGCCGCATTGGTCACCAGCGCGCCGACGGCGATGGCCAGGACCGTGCTCACCACCAGCGCCACCGCGATGGCCGGCAGATCGCCTTTGAGCTGGCCGGCAGCCGCAATCACGCCGACGCCCGCCGGCACGAACAGCAGCGACAGGTGCTGCAGGATGCCCCAGGAGGTCGTCTCCATCATCTGCGCCAGGCGTGAGGAAGAGAGAAAGGCGATCAGCAACAGCAGCATGCCGATCACCGGACCGGGAATGGGCAGGCCCAGCAATTGCGCGGTGCCTTCGCCCAGGCATTGGAAGACCAGGAGGATGGCGAGGGGGGTGAGGTTCATGGGCGGCCAATGGTGATGTAAGTGGCAGACAATCAAAAAATGCGAGGAAAGCGGATTGATTTCACGATTTCGCTACCAGACCAGGCAATTTGCGCGAGCAGGCGCCTCTTCCACCCAAGGAGTGACATCATGCGCACACAAGCACCCAGCAAGGCAGGCCTCTATACTGTACAGGAATCTGTACATCATTTTAGGAGGTCCGAGCTGGCCTTTTCTTCCACTGACGTGATTACGCTGACGCAAGCCCGGGCCCAACTTTCCGAACTGGCGGATCAGGTCAAGGCGGGTACAGAGAAAATCATTACCAAGAACGGCGTCAGCTACGTCGCCTTGATCGATGCAGAGCGACTGGATTACTACCATCAGTTGGAGCGGGAGCACCTGCACCTGCTGACCATTGAAGATGCCCGCGCCGGGCTGGCCGATGTCGCGGCCGGTCATGTGGACGATGCCCGCACCGCCCTCAGCGGCCTCAAACGCCGCCGCACTGCCAAGACCACGCGCTGAGGTGCAAGGTGGCCGTCCCGCATCGGGTCGAGGTCACGACGTATTTCCTTCGCGGGCTGGCGCAGATCGAGGATTTCCTCGACGCCAATAAGGCAACCGATGCCTATGACCAGCTGCTGGTTGAACTGATCGAGACCGTCATCCCCAATCTGGAAAGTTTTCCGTAGCTCGGCCCCTTGATTCAAGGCGGTGCCGGGCAATCAACCGAAGTCCTCAGCGCCCTGCGCCTCCTCGAACGGCAATTGGGCAGACTGGCCCGCCACACGGAGGTGCGAGAGTACGTAATGAAGGATTCCCAGGTGCTCTATGCCCGCTCCAGGGGTGTCGTTCACTTGCTCTCAATACGCCACCAGCGGCAGCGCCGCAACTATCTCGCCGCCCCCTCACCGTAAGTCCTGCGCCCGGACCAGCCAAGCTTGCCCGGGCGCAATGACGATAACGCGTATGCTCCGTCCAAGCCTCGCCGTGCCGCCAGAACCAAATCTTCGCAGGTCTTGTCCCACATCCCGGGCTGTCTCTGCTTATCGGATGGCCCCACCACTCCGCGCTCCACGCTGATGCCAACAATCAACAAGAACAGCCCAACGCCGGTCACGACCACGATTTGATACAGGCGCGCTCACGCAGCCTTTACTGGAGCATCATGGACCACGCCACGCCCAGCCACCCTCTCCGGGTGCTGTCGATTTTCGGTACCCGCCCCGAAGCCATCAAGATGGCACCGCTGGTCAAGGCCCTCGATGCCGAGCCCGCCATCGACTCCATCGTCTGCGCCACCGGCCAGCACAAGCAGATGCTGGCGCAGGTACTGGAGCTGTTCGCCATCCAGGCCGATCACAGCCTCGATGTGATGGTGCCGGACCAGACGCTCAACGGTCTCTCCGCGCGCCTCTTCGCCGGCATCGACCAGTTGCTGGAGCAGACCCGGCCCGACCGCGTGCTGGTCCACGGCGATACCACCACCGCCATGGTGGCGGCCATGGCGGCCTTTCACCGGCGCATCCCGGTCGGCCACGTGGAGGCCGGCCTGCGCACCCATGACATGCACCAGCCCTGGCCGGAAGAGATGAACCGGCGCACCATCGATGTGGTCAGCGACCTGATGTTCGCGCCCACCGCGCAGTCGCGCCGCAACCTCGAAGCAGAAAACCTGCAGGGAAAAATCGTGGTCACCGGCAACACCGTCATCGATGCCCTGCAGATGACAGTGGCCCGCATCGATGCCGATGCCGGGCTTCGCGCCCAGCTCGATGCCGCCCTGCCGCGGCTGCTACCTGAACGCCGCCTGCTGCTGGTTACCGGCCACCGGCGCGAGAACTTCGGTACCGGATTCCTGCAGATCTGCCGCGCACTGGCCCAGTTGGCGCAACGCGATGACCTGCAGATCGTCTACCCGGTGCACCTCAATCCCAACGTGCGCGGCCCCGTCATGCAGGAGCTGTCCGGCCTGCCGCACCTGCATCTGATCGAGCCGCTGGACTATCTGCAGTTCGTGCGGCTGATGCAGCGCGCCCACGTGATCCTCACCGATTCCGGCGGCGTCCAGGAAGAAGCGCCCGCATTGGGCAAGCCGGTTCTGGTCATGCGCGACGTCACCGAACGCCCCGAGGCCGTGGCCGCAGGCACCGTGCAACTGGTCGGCACCGATACCGGCCGCATCGTCGATACCGTGGCCACCCTGCTGAGCGAAGACAGGCTCTGGCGCAGCTTCGCACGCAAACAAAATCCCTATGGCGACGGACAGGCCTGTGCCCGCATCGTCGATGCCATTCTCGGACGCAACTTCCAGCCCTTCTCCGCCTGACTCATCCATTCGCAAGCCATGGGCGGCGAGACGTTGCGGTTTGTGTCGTCGTCCCATTTACTTAGTTTTTTATGGAAATTTTTCCCGGCCAGAACCGAGTGAAATCAAACAATATAAAATATTTTTTACGTCCTCTGATGTAGGGAATTCTCACAAAAATCCTTGTCAGTGTTGCGTTACCTCGCTTTTTCTCCTCAGGCGAAATCAGCCAGCAGCTCCCCTTTTCCCATGCGCCACTCAGGGCGATGCCAGACGGCAATCGCGCTGAATACTTAGTTTTTCTGGCTCGCCATTTCAAGCAAAAAATCACGGAAAAATGGACACAAGGAAAGTGTCCGCGTGCTGCAAGGTGTAAAGAGTGATATCGAACATGCAACCAAATTGACCTCCCTCCGCTCCTACCGCACGCAACCGAGCCACGCAACCGAACAACAAACAATTCAACGAAACGCCACAAGGTCCGGACTACGCGGACCGATGGTCCCTCTTGCGACAGGAATCTGATGATTGCACGCCACCACCCCCAGCCAGCGGCTGCGCGCCGCCTGCGCTTGTCCGCGGGAACGCCGATGTTCATGACGCTCGCCGTCGCGATGCTTGCCGCCGGCTTTTCGCCGGTCCTGCTGGCCGCCCCCGCAGGCAACAACGCCGCCGCTGACGCTTTCCGCACCTTGACTGACGATACCTGGATCGAGCGCCGCGAGACCCTGGCCTCACTGGGCATCACCTCGCCGCTGGTGCTGGCGTCCAATGACAGCAGCCGCGAACTCTATCTGCCGGTGCCGTCCAATGTGCCGCTGGCGGATGCCAATCTGAAACTGGACGCAAAGTATCTGCGCGCCGACGGCGGCCGCACCACCATGGTCGTGGCCATCGATACCTATCCGGTCGCGGCGCGTGCGATGACGGCCGATCAGGGCGATGCCAGCCTGGCGCTGGGCATCGACGGCGCGCCTCGCGCCAATGGATTCGTGCGCATGGGCGTGAACTGGACCACCATGCTCTCCGGCCTGTCGCAATGCGCCGACCCGCGTACGCCCGGCAACGTGCTGCAGGTGAATCCCGATTCCTCCTTCAGCTACCGCTACGACAGCCGCGCCATCGGCGACCTGCGCACCGCCTGGGGTGCGCTGCCGGCCCTGACCTCCATCATGGTGGCGGGACGCCAACTGGATGCACAGAGCTACGACAGCGCCTGGCGCATCGGTGTGGCGCTGGAACGCGCGGGCAAGCACAGTACGGTGACGGTGCTGCCGCGTGTGGGTGACGTGATCGACCTGAGCCGCCTCAACGTACCCGATGGGCTGCGCGGCATTGCCGCGTTTGCCGCGCTCAAGGGCAGCGGCCAACATGCACTGAAGGATCCCGCCGAAGTCGGCGCCTTGCTGGCCCTGGGCCGCAACCAGGTGCGGGCCGACATTGTGGTGGCCGATGCAGCGCTGCTCTCCGGTATCGACAGCGCCATGAACGCCCTGCAGCAGCAGGTGCAGGCCAGCGCGCCCGAGGCGATGCCGGCCTTCAGCGCCTGGCGCGCCCGCGTGCAGCCGCAGTCCGCCAGCCTGCAGGCAGGTGAACTGCGGCTGTCGTCAGCCTTCGGCCATCCGGTGATCCTGGCGGGTGCGCAGTCCGGCTCCGCCTTTGCACAGATGTTCGACCGCTACTGGCGCAACATCAGCGGTGCCGCCTCGCTGGTGGCACGCACGGCGCACAAGCCGGTGACGGGTGAAGACTTCATCCTCCTGAAAAACCTGGGCGGCGCGCCGGGCAGCATCGATGTGCTCAGCCGCGCCGACTGGAGTGCGTCCTTCGATATCGCCGAAGTCGCCAGCGACGGCCGCCTGCCGTCCGAACTGGTACTGGATGTCTCGGCCGCGCCGGGTGCCACGCGCACGCCGCCGGTGGCCTCGGTGTTCCTCAACGATGTGCTGCTGGGAGCGCGCAGCCTGCAGGCCGACGGCCAGCGCGAGCGCATCATCGCGCGCATCCCCCCGGGTGCGCTGGCTGCACAGAACCAGCTGCGCGTGTCCTTCGTGCGCCAGCCCTCCAGCGACAACTGCCGTGAAACGCCCCAGGCCTTCCCGGTGGCAGTGCTGGGATCCAGCCACCTGAAACTGGACAAGGCCCAGGACGAAGCCAACTTCACCGGCATGGTCCGCCGCTTCGCCGCCGGTGCGCAGTTGCTGGTGCCGCACAGCTATCTGGACGACGTGCCGGCCAGCCTGCAGCGCGTCATCATGGTCGCCTCCAGCGCCGGCCTGCCCGCCGACCGCACCCGCATGACCGTGGTCGACGACGGCAAGGAGGCCGCTCCTTCTGGCAGCTTCCTGGCGTTTGACCTGCCCTTCAAGGATGCCCAAGGCATCGTGCAGGTCAAGGGCAATACGCTGGTGATGAATGACAGCAGCGCCAAGCCCATGCTCGACGTCACCGGCTTCGACCGCCTCGGCATCCTGGAGGTCGCCAAGACCAACGGCCAGCAAGGCGTGGTCTGGCACAGCGTGGGCAAGGAACGTCCGCTGGTGGCCAAACCGTTTGCGCTGTCGTCCGGCAATGTGGCAGCCGTCTCCTCGACCGGACTGCTGGCGGAGATCGACACCAATGACGCCAGTGGCCGCGATGCAGTGCAGGACGCCCCCTCGCTGACCATTCCGGACATCCTGTGGTGGGTAGTGCCGCTGACCATCATCGGCCTGTTCATTCTGCTGCTGATCCTGGCCAGCCGCACGCGCCGCCGTCGCATGGCCGAGCAGGAAGCCCAGCGCAAGCAAGCCCAGGCGACGCCGCGCGACGCCGGCCAGGACTGAGGACGGCGCATGTTCACCACAGCCAATGCCACGGCCCAGCTCAACTTCCTGTTCGCCAACTACTACGCGGCGCTGGAAATTGCGGCGGCCGTGGTGGCCCTGCTGATCCTGCTGTCGGCGCTGGACGACCTGTTCTTCGACCTCTGGTACTGGTCGCGCCGCCTGTGGCGCCGGTTCACCATCGAGCGCGTGCGCTCGCCATTGACGGTGGAACAGCTGCGGCAGCGCGATGAGCAGCCCATCGCCATCATGGTGCCGGCCTGGATGGAAGCGGACGTCATCGCGCAGATGATCGAGGACATGGTGGCCGTGCTGGACTACCGGCGCTATCACATCTTCGTCGGCACCTACGTCAATGACCGCGAGACCATCGACGAGGTGGAGCGCATGCGGGTGCGCTACAAGCAACTGCACCGGGTAGAAGTGCCGCATGCCGGTCCGACCTGCAAGGCCGATTGCCTGAACTGGGTGGTCAAGACCATCTTCGCCAGCGAAGCCGGACTGGGCATGCAGTTCGCCGGTGTGGTCCTGCACGACAGCGAAGACGTGCTGCACCCGATGGAACTGAAGTTCTTCAACTACCTGCTGCCGCGCAAGGACATGATCCAGCTGCCGGTCGCCTCGCTGGAGCGCGAATGGTTTGAACTGGTGGCCGGTACCTACATGGACGAATTCGCCGAAAGCCATGCCAAGGACATGATGGTGCGCGAAAGCGTGGCCGGACTGGTACCCTCGGCGGGGGTCGGCACCTGCTTCTCGCGCAAGGCGCTGCACGGCCTGATGCAGGCCTCCGATGGCGAGCCCTTCAACGTGTCCAGCCTGACGGAAGACTACGAGGTCGGCACCAAGCTCTCGCAGATGGGCATGCAGACCATCTTTGCGCGCTTCCCCGTGAAGTTCAAGGTGCGCCGCAAACCCTGGTTCTTCGGCAAGCGCGAGCAGGTGGCCGAGAGCACGCTGGAAATGCCGCTGGCGGTGCGTGAATATTTCCCCGACACCTTCACCCAGGCCTATCGCCAGAAGGCGCGCTGGGTCATCGGCATCGGCCTGCAGAGCTGGGAGCAGATGGAGTGGCGCGGCTCGCTGGCGGCACGCTATCTGCTGCTGCATGACCGCAAGGGCGTCGTCACGGCCTTCGTCAGCATGCTGGGTTATGTGCTGGCCTTGCAGTTCATCCTGTTTTCGGCGGCCACCACCTTCCAGTGGTGGGATGTGTTCTACCCGCCCCTGCTGGCCGGTGACGGCTGGTGGCGCACCGTGCTCACGCTCAATGCTTTGGCGATGCTCAATCGTGCCGTGCACCGTTTCTATTTCACCACCGAGCTGTACGGCTGGCGTCACGGCCTGATGGCCCTGCCGCGCATGGTGGTGGCCAACTTCGTCAACTTCATGGCCGTGGCGCGCGCGTGGCGGCTGTTCCTGCTGTATTTGTTCGCGGGCCGCGCACTGGCCTGGGACAAGACCATGCACGACTTCCCCACGGATGGCATCGCCAGCCGCGTGCGCCTGCGCCTGGGCGACCTGCTGCGCACCTGGCAGGCAGTCGACGAGGCCACGCTGTCGATGGCGCTGGAGGAACAGCGCCGCACGCAATTGCCGCTGGGGACCGTCATGGTCAGCCATGGCTGGCTGGATGAAGAAACCCTGGCCGAAGCACTGGCCTATCAAGAAGGCCTGCCGCGCGTGAGCCTCACGCGGGAACGCGTGCAGCGCCATGCGGGCGAACTGCCGATGGAAATCTGCGCTCGCCTGCGCACGCTCTACCTCGGGCCCGGCAAGGAAGGCCGGCCCGACCAGGGCATGGCGCGGGTGGCCGTGGCCAGTGCGCTGACCGATGCCGCGCGGGCCGAGCTGGAAGCGGTCCTGGGCCGCGCCCCCTTCGCCATGGTGGCGCGCGAGTCCGAGATCGCCGCCGGCTTGCGCCTGCTGCGCGGGCAGGACAATGCCTTCGACCCGGCCCGCACCGAAGCCCGCGTCCCGCTGCTGGGCGACCTGCTGATCGCCAGCGGCCTGCTGTCGCGCCCGGTCTTCGATGCGGCCATGCAGCGATATCGTCCCGACCTGCATGGCCGTATCGGCGACTACCTGGTCAATGAAGCCGTGATCTCGCGCGAGGCCATCGAAGAGGCGGTACGGCGCCAGCGCGACTGGCTGGCACAAGGCGGCCAGCCTGCCTGAGCCCCGCCCTCATCACCACAACAAGAAGACACGATGAAGAACAAGACCTTGTCCCTGCTGCTCCTGCTGCTGGTCAGCGGTGCTGCTGCCACCACCGGCACGGCGCTGGCACAAACGGCCGTGGTGGAACTGCCGCTGTCCGGCCCGGCCTATCGCCTGGCCCAGCAGGCCTATGCCTCGGCGGCACGCGGCGCGTTCGGGCAGGCGCAGGCGCAACTGCAGGAAGCGATACGCCTGCGCCCGGATTCCATGGCCTTGCGCCGTCAATTGCGCGAACTGCGCCAACAGCAGCGCGGCGGGATGAGCGCCGGGCGTGGCACGGCGCGCGACCCCGGTTATGCGGCCGCAGCAGCCGCCTATCGCGCCTATGATGGCAAGCGCTACGAGCAGGCCGTGACGCTGGCACGTCAGGCTGTGGCAGCCGCCCCAAACAATACCGCCTACTGGCTGCTGCTGGGCAATGCGCTGATCGAGACGCATGACTACGACCGCGCCAGCGAAGTACTGGCCCAAGGCGCGGACAACGTCACGGACCAACGCCCGCTGCTGCGCCGCCAGCTGGAACTGCAACGCGAACGCGCCGCCATGGCAGCGGCCGAAGTCTTCCGGGCACAGGCCGACAACCACGCAGAGGACGAGCTGGACGCTGCACGCCGGGCCGTGGCACTGGCACCGCAGGAAATGGAATATCGCCTGATGCTGGGGATAGCCCTGCTGCACAACGAGCAGATCGCGCAGGCCGAGCGCGCCGCCGACGAAGCCCACGCCATGGACGAACGCCAGCCCGGCCCGCTGCTGCTGCGCGCCTATGCCCGCGTGCGTCTGGGCCAGGCCGATGCCGCGCGCGCTGACTTCACACAGGCAGGACAGTTGGCGAGCAGCGACAGCAGCCCCGCTGAACATCTGGATGCCCGGCTGCTGCAGGCCGATGCCGAACTGGCCATGCAACAACCGCAAGCGGCACTGGATGTGCTGAACGATCTTGATCCCGACACGCTCTCCCCCGCAATCGATGCACGCCAAGCTGCGCGCTTGCGCCTGACGCGCCAGCAGGCCACCCAGGCACTGGGACGCTATCGGCTGGCGGCGCTCGGTGCCGGACAGCGCAACCCGTCCGTATCGTCGCGCCAGTACCCCGTGCCGGCGCTGGATTGCAGCCGCGATGGTGCAGAAAACGTCAATCCCTGCCACGTGACGTTTGGCGCGCAAGCGCGCGATGCCGGCTTCGATGCCGCCGCACGTGGCTACCAGGCGATGCAGCAGCAACAGTACGCACAGGCGGCGCAAGCAGCTAACGAGGCCGTAGCCCTGTCACCGCAGAATGCCGAATACCGCCTGCTGCTGATCGATGCCTTGCAGGCTGGCGGACAGGATCAGCAAGCCGAGCAGGCCATCAGCGCCACCCTGCTGGCACAGGGTGCAGATGGCCCCTTGCTGGCAAGGCGCGCTGCCTTGCGCGCACAACTGGGAGATAGCGCGGGTGCCCGCGCCGATGGTGAGACGGCCTTGGCGCAAGGCGGCTTGCCGGTCGAGACCGAGATCGCGCTGCTGGCGCGCACCGGTCATCCACGCGAAGCCCGTGAACGCTTCCTCGCCGCGCGCGATGGCGGCGCGCTGGATGGACTGGACGATCTGCAACTGGCCTACCTGGCCGCCCAGGCGGGGGATGCCGGCGCTGCGCGGGACGCCTTCCGTCGTGCCGATGCAGGCGGCACCCTGCCCGCCCGCGCACTTTCTGATGCGGGGTATGCCGCCATCGATGCCGGTGACGATGACGCCGCGCTGGGCTGGTTCAAGCGCAGCGTCGACCGTGCCGACGATGGCAGCCTGCAGCAGACGCCGCAGCAGCGCTTCGATACCCGCCGCAGCATCTCCACCATCGATCGCAGCGGCGGTTTCATCGCCTCGCTCACGCACAACGGCGGCGGCCCCAGCGCCGGCAATGGCGGACGTCCCGGTGCCTCCGCCACTGACAGCACCTTGCAGGCCGGAGCGGAAGCCTACTGGCGGCCCTTCGGCTATCAGGCCGGCCGTCCGGTCGAACTGTTCGCACGCGTGTTCCAGACCCTGCAGGACCAGTCCGGCGGTGCGACTGGCACGCAGACTGCGCAAGCCACCGTAGGCGCGCGCTGGAAGCCGCTGGCCAGCCAGAACCTGGTGCTGTCGCTGGGACGGCTGATTCCGCTGGGAAGCCAGTCCGCCGCCGACTGGCTGGTGCAGCTGGCCTATTCCGATGGCATCGGTACCGACCTGCGAGTGGATCGTCCCGACTGGTGGACCACGCAATGGTATGGCGAGGTCGGCCGCTACCTGCGCAATCCGCAGACTTACGGTCTGGCCTCGCTCCAGACCGGACGCAGTTTCCGGCTCGACAGCGTGAGCGATCAGCTGGTGCTGTTCCCGCATCTGAGCCTGAACGCCGACTTCAATTCGCTCAATACCCATCGCACCGCCATCGGCATGGGTCCGGGGGTGAACCTGCGTTATTGGTTCCGGGGCGATCGCTATCATGCACCGCGTTCCTATGTGGACCTGTCGCTGCAGTATCGCTGGCGCGTCGGCGGCGATGAACGGGCGCAGGGATTCTTCTTCAGCACCACGCTGTCCTACTGAGTCCTAGTGAACCGCAGGTGCTCCCATGAAGTGCATGCCGCCGGCACCCTTGCCCTCCCCGCTGCGCCGTAGCGCCCTGCTGGCTGCTGCCTCGGCGTGGCTGCTGGCCGCCTGCGCCGGCTGTGACCTGCGCGCGCAAGCGCAGGGCGAGATCGAAGGCATCGTCTGGCAGCCAGACAATGCCACCGTCGAACCACGCGGCCAGTGGCAAAAATTGGGGGCGCGAACCCTGCTGGTGCAATGGAGCGCAGTCGATGGCCAGGCCTTTGTTGCAGGCAGTGATTTGCCGACCGTGCCACGCCTGCCCGACTGGCAGCGCATTGCGCGCGAACCATGGGCACAGGAGGTGATCCTCGGACTGGCCGGCCGCTTCGATGAAGCTGCCGCACGCGCCGACCTGCCGCAACTGATCGCGCAATCCGCCAAGCTGGCAAGATTGCCCACGCCGCTCAAGGTCAGCGGCTGGTACTTCCCGGTGGAGATCGATCCGACCTGGACCGAGGCAGCCCGCTTGGGCCAGCTGCTCGGCCAGTTGCCGCGGCCGCTGTGGATCAGCGTCTACGACAGTGCCAATGTGGGGCCGGAAGCACTGGCCGCAGGTCTGCTGTCATGGCTGCCGCCGGATGTGGGCGTGTTCTTCCAGGATGGCGTCGGCGTCTATGCCCGCGAGCCGCAGGTGGCGCTGCACTACGTGCAGGTGCTGTCGCAGCGGCTGGGGCCGGCGCGGGTGCGGATCATCGCCGAGGCCTTCCGCCCGCAACCCGGAGGCGGATTTCGCAGTGCCACCGTGGAGGAGCTGACGCCGCAATTGCAGCACTATCGCGGGTATCGGGTCTGGCTCTTCGACGGACCGCATTACGTGAACGATGCGCTGGTAGAGGCGCTGCGTCCACGCTGAAACCGAGCGCGCCTCTCGTTACACCCCGTTACGTTTGTGAAGCATCTTCCCATGGTGCAGCCAGGCCGAGGCGGCCATCATCCCGCCCTGGCCTCATCAGGCGCGCGTTTCCGGCCGCGCCATTGCTCTTCCATGGACATCGTCTACCTGCACAGCCCCATCACCTATTCCATCGCCCGGCAGTTGCAGCGCGAGGGAGAAGTGCGCGCGCCGCTGGTGGTATGCGGACGTGGCATGCAATGGGAGGGGCCCTACGTCAGCGTCATCGACGACGGCATCTGGGATCCGGCACGCACCGTGGCGTTTCTGGAGGGGATGGTGACGGCCCTGCCTGCCACCTTCACGCCCTTGCGCATCTTCGTGCCGCACACCGGCTTCCTGCTGGGCAAGCTGCTCAAGCTGGCGGCAGCGGTGCAGACCGTGTGCTACCTGGAAGAAGGCAACACCTCCTGCAATCCCCAGCTGGCCGCACCGGCGCAAAATGCCGCCGTCGATGCCACCGCACTGCTGCACATGCTGCAAGCCAGGCCGATGCTGATGCAGCGCCTGGGGCTGACGCCGCAAGCCATCCTGCAGATCAATGCGATGGCCCCCATCTGGTTCGATGCCCGCAGTCCGAAGTATGGCGGCGCCTACCGGGTCTCGCCGCAAGCCTTTCCGGGCCTGCCGGGCGTACGCACGGTCAGCCTCGAACCTCAGGGCGGACTGCGCGAGACGGAGCGCCACTGGCTGTGCTTCCTGCCCAACATCATCAACATGGTGGCGCGCTGCGGCCAGCACAGCGAAGAGGCCCAGCGCAACCTGCATGGCCTGATGAGTTCGCTGCGCACCATGCAGGCCCTGGTGGCCAGCCAGCATGCTCGGCTGGTCATGAAATTCCACCCGATCGACGAGGCCAATCTCAATCCGCAGTTCAAGCAGCAGTTCTACGGCTTCGGCCTCAGCTACGCCAGCTTCGCGGCCCAGCAAGCCATCGACGCGCAGCTGGAACCGGCGCTGTTCGATTTCACCCGCTTCATCGTGATCAATGAATCGGCGGCCAGCCGCTATGTCGAACTGTTCCAGGGACTGGACTTCCTGATTTCGCTGAACCTGTTCTGACAACGCGGCACCCAGGGCTCTGGGCGTGTTGACGCTTTCTGCACCGAGGCTGACGTTTTCTGCACCATGTCGCCGCTGCCGGCCCTCTACCATGGGCGCTCCTCAACCTTGACCGGAGCGCATTCATGTCCTTTTTCCGCTTTTCCGTGGCCACGCTGGCCCTGACGTTTTCTGCACTGTCGGCCCATGCGGCCGATTTCACCGTGACCAGCCGCGACATCCAGGATGGCAAGGCGCTGTCGAACGCGGAAGTCTTCAACGGCTTCGGCTGCAGCGGCCTGAACCGCTCGCCGCAGCTGTCCTGGTCCAACGCCCCGGCCGGCACCAAGAGCTTCGCCGTGACCGTGTATGACCCGGATGCCCCGACCGGCAGTGGCTGGTGGCACTGGACCGTGTTCAACCTGCCGGCCTCCACCACCAGCCTGCCGGCCGGCATCGATGCCCAGGGCCGCGGCCTGCCCGCAGGTGCCATCCAGGGCCGCACCGATTTCGGCAGCAGTGGCTACGGTGGTGCGTGCCCGCCAGCGGGTGACAAGCCGCACCGCTATCAATTCGTGATTTGGGCACTGAACACCGAAAAATTGCCACTGGATGCGCAAGCCAGCGGTGCTATGCTCGGCTTCTTCCTCAACGGCGCGGCCCTCGGCCAGGCCCGCTTGACCGCCACCTACGGACGCTGAATCCCGCATGCAAAGTGACATCGCCATCCTGCCCTTCGCCCATGGCACCCGCCCCACGCTGACACGCATCCGCGCCCGGCACGAACAGCAGTTGCGCCAGGTTTTCATCGGCCTGGCCAGCATCTGCCACGTACGCCAGGGCAAGAAGCGCATGCAATGGGGCCATCGCCATCTGCTGTGCGGGCAGGATGTGCTGGTGCTCATCGCCGCCGGTACCCAGGTCAATGTCGCCAACCTGCCCAAGGGCGGCGAATATGCGGCTGACATGGTGTCCCTGCCGCCGGCACTGATCGAGCGCTTTCGCCTGCACTATCCCGGCCAGGGCGTACAGGCGCGCGATGCCAGCGCGGTCAGCAGCGTGGCGCAGGATGCCGACATCCTGCGCGCCTGGCACCATCTGCAGGACTGCATCCGCGAAGAAGCCGCCAGCGAACTGCAATGCCAGGCAGCCGAAGGCCTGCTGCTGGCCCTGAGCCTGCGCGGCGCCATCGGCGGCCTGCTGCGTGAACGGGGCGACGCCATCAGCCATCACATCGAACAGCACCTGCTGATGCTGGCCCCGGAAGAACGCAGCCTGGAGCGCGTGGCCGAAGCGTTTCATTGCAGCGTCTCGACCCTGCGGCGGCGGCTGGCGCGCGAGCAGACCGGCTTCCGCGAATTGCTGGACAAGGTGCAGCTGGGACTGGCGCTGGACCAGTTGCAGGCCTCGTCCTTGCCCATCGCCGACATTGCCTCGGCCTGCGGCTATGACTCGCCATCGCGCTTTGCGATGCGCTTTCGGCAGCACTACGGGATCAGCCCCAGCGAGTTGCGGCAGACCCTGCCCTGAGGTCAAAGCCTCCTGAACCTTACCTCCAAACGGCGCGTTGACCTGCGTGGCTCAACAACAAGCGCCGTCATCCGGGTACGAAAGCACCGACACGCGATTGAAACAGCGTCCGACTGCCCGCATTCGGCGCAGGACCTAGTATGGCTCCAACGGCTCGCGATGGCGGGACGCCCCCCACAACAACCTTAGGAGATCTCCATGTCCAAACCGACCCTGAAATTCCTCGGCACTGCCCTGGTAGTGGCTGCCTTCAGCACCGGCGCCTTCGCACAGAATGCCGGCGGTGCCAGCGGTGGTGCAGCCGGTTCCGGCGCGGCCGGCTCGGGCGCAGCAGGTGCCACCGGCGCACAGACCACGCCCAACAACAGCGCCACTGAGTCGGGCAGCTCCTCTTCCGGCAAGAGCATGCGCAACCACAACAAGTCGGACAAGTCGATGGACAAGTCGATGAAGAGCGGCAGCCAGAATTCCCGCTCGGGCAACAACGCCAATACCACTGACTCGAAGAACGGCCCGCTGGGCACCTCGCCGGGCGGCAATGGCGGCGGTGCCGGTGGCGCTGGCGGCTCGGGCTCCTGATCGCTTGCGCAGTAATGCGCAGATGACTCGGATGACCTTTTCCAGCTTTTGTTGTCTCCGTAGTTCATGTTGTTTCGTTGTGTAGTTGTTTCTGTTGTCTCCGTAGTTTCCTGATGTTTGATGCTTGAGCGCAGCATGGCGAAGTCTTCATGCCTCCCGCCATGCATGATTTGCCCCGTCGAAGCTGACGGGGCTTTTTTATGGCCGCAGCCAGCAGTCGTGCGACGGTGAGAACGCGCGTGGCGGGAGGGTACAATGTCGTCTTCGCTTACTGCCCGCGCCTGTCCATGACCGATCACCTGGAAATTTTTTACCGGCTTCTGTTCGCCATGCTCATCGGCTGCGTCATCGGCATCGACCGCAACTTGCGTGGCAAGCCCACGGGCATGAAGACCCTGGGCCTGGTGGCGCTGGGATCGGCTTTGGTCACCATGGCCGCCATGGACTTCTCGCTGGAGTCCGACGCGCATAGCCGCGATGCGGTCAGCCGTGCCATCCAGGGTGTCATCACCGGCATCGGCTTCCTTGGCGCGGGCGTGATCATCCATGAACAGCGCAGCGAGAAGGTACGCGGCCTGACCACGGCGGCATCGATCTGGGTGACCGCTGCCGTGGGCATCGTCTGCGGTGCCGGCTGGTGGCGCGTGGCGCTGATGGCGACGGGTCTGATCCTGACCTTGTTCGTCGTAGGCCGTCCGCTGGAACACTTCCTGCACCGCCGATGGCTGCGCAAGACCGACGACGAACGCGCCGACATCAGCGCGCGCGAAGAAGATTGATCGCCTCGCGCGCATGAAAACCGTTTTCCTCTATCTCTGCACCGCACTGGCCGAAATCGTCGGCTGCTATCTTCCTTACCTCTGGCTCAAGCAGGATCGCAGCGCCTGGCTGTTGCTGCCGGCCGCCGCCAGCCTGGCCCTCTTCGCCTGGCTGCTGACCTTGCATGAAGCCGCGTCCGGACGCGTCTATGCGGCCTATGGCGGGGTCTATATCGCCGTGGCCATGCTCTGGCTCTGGGCCGTGGATGGCGTGCGCCCTTCCGCCTGGGATTGTGCCGGGATGGCCGTGGCGCTGGCAGGCATGGCGCTGATTGCCTTCCAGCCGCGATAAGCACGATTCTTTCCGGTCCCGTGCAGACGGGCTATCCCGGCGGCAACAAACACGTCACCGGCTTCATCTTTTCGGGCCCGCACGCTCACGCACTGTCACGATGCACTGCACCACGAACGCGCAGACTGCACTCGAATACATCATGCAATGATATATATCGGTGATCCGGCCCCGCGCTACTGCCGCCCTTCATTTCCGCCTTCCACTCCGCAAAACCGCGCCCATGCTGCCTCCCCGCCAAAACCCTGCGGCTGGCACGGCCTTTGCTCAATGTCCATCAGGATCAAGGACGATCCACCACTTTGATGCCGATCTAACGATGGATCTGCAATGCATACGGACAATGGCGTCCGCTTGAAACGAGGCAAGGCCTCGGATTCGAGCGGGCGCCTTTTTGTTTTTACGGGACCCGACATGAGCAAATCCAATCGTATCGCGCTGTTCTCCCTGGGCACGCCCCAGATGCGCGCCTTCCATCTGACCTGGATGGCCTTCTTCGTCTGCTTCTTCGCCTGGTTCGCCTGCGCGCCGCTGATGCCGGTCATCAAGGGCGAATTCCACCTCACCCCCGGCCAGATCGCCAACATCAACATCGCCGCCGTGGCCGTGACCATCCTGGTGCGCCTCATCATCGGCCCCATGTGCGACCGCTTCGGTCCGCGCAAGGCCTATACCGGGCTGCTGCTGGCCGGTGCCGTACCGGTCATCGGCGTGGCCTTCGCGCAGAGCTACGAGAGCTTCCTGTTCTTCCGCCTGCTCATCGGTGCCGTCGGTGCCAGCTTCGTCATCACCCAGTACCACACCTCGGTCATGTTCGCTCCCAACGTGGTCGGCACGGCCAATGCGGCCACGGCCGGCTGGGGCAATGCGGGCGGCGGCGTGGCACAGGGCGTGATGCCCCTGCTGATGGCAGCCATGCTGATGCTGGGCGTCTCGCAAGGCTGGGGCTGGCGTGCGGCGCTGCTGGTGCCGGGCGTGCTGATGCTGGTGATGGCCGCGCTCTACTGGCGCTTTACCCAGGACTGCCCGGAAGGCAACTATGACGAGCTGCGCGCCGCCGGCGTGACCATCGAAAGCGGCAAGCGCGGCGGCTGGGCCAGCTTCCGTGCAGCGGCCGCCAACTATCGCGTGTGGATGCTCTTCATCACCTACGGTGCCTGCTTCGGCGTGGAGATCTTCATCCACAACATCGCCGCCATCTACTACGTGGACCACTTCCAGCTCTCGCTGGAATCGGCTGGCATCGCTGCCGCCAGCTTCGGCCTGCTGGCGCTGTTTGCCCGCGCCCTGGGTGGCTACATCTCTGACAAGGTGGCCCTGCGTGGCGGCCTGAACCGCCGTGCCACCCTGCTCTTCGTGATGATGCTGGGCGAAGGCCTGGGCCTGTTGTGGTTCGCCCATGCCGGCGGCGTGGTGGCTGCCGTCATCGCCATGCTGTGCTTCGGCCTGTTCACCCACATGGCCTGCGGCGCGACCTACGCGCTGGTGCCCTTCATCGACCGCAAGGCACTCGGCGGCGTGGCCGGCATCATCGGTGCCGGTGGCAACGTCGGTGCCGTGGCCGCGGGCTTCCTGATGAAGGGCCTGGGCAACACCCAGCAGACCCTGTCGATGCTGGGCGTGCTGGTGACCATTTCGGCACTGTGCGCAGTGGCCATCCGTTTCACCGCGTCGGACAAGAGCGGCGATGCCGCCCTGGCCGACAGCAAAGTTGCAGCCTGAGGAGAGCACCCATGAACATCATCGTCATCGGCCACGGCATGGTCGGCCACAAATTCCTGGAATGCCTGGCCGAGAGCGGCGCGGGCGACCTCAAGGTCACCATCCTCTGTGAAGAACCACGCCCGGCCTACGACCGCGTGCACCTCTCCGAATTCTTTGCCGGCAAGAGCGCGGAAGATCTCTCGCTGGTGGCGCCCGGTTTCTTCGACGCCGGCCGCAGCCCGGTGCAGTTCGATCTCAAGCTCAATGCCAAGGCCCGGCACATCGACCTGGAACGCAAGCAGGTGGTGGTCAACGTGGCCGGCGCAGAAGAGACCTTGTCCTATGACAAACTGGTACTGGCCACCGGCTCCTATCCCTTCGTGCCGACGGTGTCAGGCAACCAGCGCAAGGATTGCTTCGTCTATCGCACCATCGAAGACCTGGAAGCGATGCTGGAATGCGGCAGCCGTTCGACCAGTGGTGTGGTCATCGGCGGCGGCCTGCTGGGCCTGGAATGCGCCAAGGCCCTGCGTGACCTGAAGCTGGAAACCCACGTGGTCGAATTTGCGCCGCGCCTGATGGCGGTGCAGGTCGATGAAAGCGGTGGCCGCATCCTGCGCCAGAAGATTGAGGAACTGGGGGTGACCGCCCATACGCAAAAGAACACGGTCGAGATCGTCGATGGCAAGCAGCACACCCATCGCATGAATTTCGAAGATGGCTCGCACCTGGAAACCGACATGATCGTGTTCTCCGCCGGCATCCGCCCGCGTGACGAACTGGCGCGCCAGGCGGGCCTGAAGGTGGGAGACCGGGGCGGCATCGTCATCGACAACCGCTGCCTTACTTCGGACGCGGCCGTCTATGCCATCGGCGAATGTGCGCTGTGGAATGGCAAGATCTTCGGCCTGGTCGCCCCCGGCTACGACATGGCCCGCACTGCCGCCAAGCACCTGCTCTCGCACCGCGATGACGCCATCGAAGTACCGTCCTTCAACGGCGCCGACATGAGCACCAAGTTGAAGCTCATGGGCGTGGACGTGGCCAGCATCGGCGATGCGCACGGCAAGGAAGCCGGCAGCCGCTCCTACCAGTTCACCGACGAACGCAAGCAGATCTACAAGAAGATCGTGGTCTCCGAATCGGGCAAGCACCTGCTGGGCGCGGTGATGGTGGGCGACGCCGCCGAGTACGGCACGCTACTGCAGATGATGCTCAACAAGATCGAGCTGCCGGAGTCGCCGGAATTCCTGATCCTGCCGCAATCCGACGGCAAGGCCAAACCCGGCCTGGGCGTGGATGCCCTGCCGGAATCGGCGCAGATCTGCTCCTGCAACAACGTCTCCAAGGGCCAGCTGTGTGCAGCGGTCGCCTCGGGTGTCACGACGATTGGCGACCTGAAGGCTTGCACCAAGGCCGGCACCGCCTGCGGCGGCTGCGTGCCGCTGGTCACGCAGGTGATGAAGGCGGAGATGAAGAAGCAGGGCCTGGCCGTCAACAACCATGTCTGCGAACACTTCCCCTACTCCCGCCAGGAAATCCACCACCTGGTGCGCGTGGGCCAGATCAGGAGTTTCGATGAACTGCTGGCCAAGCATGGTCGCGGTCTGGGCTGCGATGTCTGCAAGCCGATGGTGGCCAATGTGCTGGCCTCGCTGTGGAACGACTTCGTGCTCAAGAAGGAACACGCCGGCCTGCAGGATTCCAACGACTACTTCCTCGGCAACATCCAGAAGGATGGCACCTACTCGGTGGTGCCGCGCATGGCCGGTGGCGAAGTCACGCCCGATGGCCTGATCGCGGTCGGCCAGATCGCCAAGAAATACGGCCTCTACACCAAGATCACCGGCGGCCAGCGCGTGGACCTGTTCGGTGCCCGCGTGGACCAGTTGCCGGACATCTGGGAAGAACTGATCGCCGCCGGTTTCGAGACCGGCCATGCTTACGGCAAGTCCCTGCGCACCGTGAAATCCTGCGTCGGCTCGACCTGGTGCCGTTATGGCGTGGGCGACAGCGTGGGCTTCGCCGTGCGCCTGGAAAACCGCTACAAGGGCCTGCGTTCGCCGCACAAGATCAAGTTCGGCGTCTCCGGCTGCACCCGAGAATGTGCCGAGGCGCAGGGCAAGGACGTGGGCATCATCGCCACCGACAAGGGCTGGAACCTGTACGTCTGCGGCAATGGCGGCATGAAGCCGCGCCATGCCGAACTGATCGCCTCCGATCTGGATGAAGAAACCCTGACCCGCTACGTCGACCGTTTCCTGATGTTCTACGTGCGCACGGCAGACCGCCTGCAACGCACCAGCACCTGGCGCGAGAACCTGGAAGGCGGACTGGACTACCTCAAGAGCGTGGTCATCGATGACAAGCTGGGCATCGCCGCCGAGCTGGAAACCGAGATGCAGCGCGTGGTCGACACCTACCAGTGCGAATGGAAGAAGGCCGTCACCGATCCGGAAACGCGCAAGCGCTTCCGTCACTTCGTCAACAGCAAGGCGGCCGATGGCAACATCAAGTTCGTCGAGGAACGCGGGCAGATCCGTCCGGCCACGGTGGCCGAGAAGAAGCTGCTCGATATTCCGGTCGTCGTCGAGACCGTGTGATATCCGGCCGTAGTCGCGCCTTCGATACGTCGCTGCGCGACTACTCAGTCCGAACGGGCGTCAATGGACAAAGAACCGTTCGTCCTGAGTAGCGGCAAAGCCGCGTATCGAAGGCGCACCCGCCGTACAACCATCAGGAGCACCGCATGCACAGCGACCAACAAATCAAGCACTGGACCCCCGTCTGCGAACTGGCCGAGATCGTCCCCAACACGGGCGTGGCCGCGCTGATCGGTGACCAGCAGGTAGCCATCTTCCACGTGATCGACCGCAGCCAGGGCGAGCCGCAGCCCCGCGTCTTCGCCATCGGCAATTACGATCCCAACGCCCAGGCTGCCGTACTCTCGCGCGGCCTGGTGGGCAACCTGGGCGAACGCATCGTGGTGGCCTCGCCGATCTACAAGCATCACTTTGATCTCACCACCGGGCAATGCCTGGAAGAACCTGCCAATTCGGTACCCGCCTGGCCGGCGCGCATCGATGAAGGCAAAGTCTGGATCGGTGGCTGAGATGACGACCGCCAAGCCCTCGCTGGTGGTGGTCGGCAATGGCATGGCCGGCATGCGCACGGTCGAGGAATTGCTCAAGCTCGCACCGGATCTCTACGACATCACCGTCTTCGGTGCCGAGCCGCATGGCAACTACAACCGCATCATGCTCTCGCCGGTGCTAGCCGGTGACAAGAGCATCGATGACATCATGCTCAACCCGCGCGCCTGGTATGACGAACACGGCATCACCCTGCATGCGGGCGACCCGGTGGTGCAGATCGACCGCCGCCAGCGTACCGTCCACGCGCAATCCGGCCTCGCGGTGAAATACGACCGCCTGCTGCTGGCCACCGGCTCCACACCCTTCATCATCCCGGTGCCGGGCCATCAACTGCCGGGCGTGATCGCCTTCCGCGACATCCAGGACGTGGACACCATGCTGCAAGCCGCACGCACGCATCGCCATGCGGTAGTGATCGGCGGCGGCCTGCTCGGGCTGGAGGCGGCCAATGGATTGATGCGCCAGGGCATGGACGTGACGGTGGTGCACGTGACGGATGCGCTGATGAACCAGCAGCTCGACAAGCCCGCCGCCGCTCTTCTCAAAAAGGCGCTGGAAGACAAGGGCCTGCGCTTCCTCCTCAACGCCCATACGGACGAGATCGTCGGCCCGGATCGCGTGACCGCCGTGCGCTTCAAGGATGGCAGCAGCATTCCGGCCGACCTGGTGGTGATGACGGCGGGCGTGCGCCCCAACATCGCGCTGGCCAAGTCGGCGGGCCTGCACTGCGAGCGCGCCATCATCGTCGACGACACCCTGCAGACCTATGATCCGCGCATCTATGCCGTGGGTGAATGTGTGCAGCACCGCAAGGCCACCTTCGGACTGGTGGCCCCGATCTGGGACCAGGCGCGCGTGTGCGGTGCGCATCTGGCCGGTGCCGGCCATCGCCGCTATGTGCAGCAGGCCACGGCGACCAAGCTCAAGGTCACCGGCGTGGACCTGTATTCGGCCGGCGATTTCATCGGCGGTGAAGATACAGAAGATCTGGTGGTACGCGACCCGCGCCGCGGCATCTACAAGCGCCTGGTATTGCGCGGCTCGCGCCTCATCGGTGCGGTGCTGTATGGTGATGTCAAAGACGGACCGTGGTACTTCGACCTGATCCAGAGCGGACGTGACATCAGCGCCTTCCGGCGCGAACTGCCGTTTGGACAGGCCATGTGCCAGCATGCCGCCTAGCCATCACGGCGACCACGGCAATTAGTAACAGAGGATACCAATGAATCTTGCACAGACCCCGCTGGCCCTGGCCGTGGCCACCACCTCGACTACCTGCCCCTACTGCGGCGTGGGCTGCGGCGTGACGGCTTCGCTCAAGGAGGATGGCCGCATCGGCGTGCAGGGCGACGTGCAGCATCCGGCCACCTTCGGCCGCCTGTGCGTGAAAGGCTCGGCCCTCGCGGAAACGGTGGATCTGGATGGCCGTCTGCTGCATCCGCAAGTGCGCGATGCGCAAGGCGCATTGCAACAGGTATCGTGGGATCAGGCGCTGGACCAGGTGGCGAGCAAGTTCTCTGCCGTCATCGCCGAACATGGCCCGGATGCCGTGGCACTCTATGTCTCGGGACAATTGCTGACCGAGGACTACTACATCGCCAACAAGCTCATGAAGGGCTACATCGGCAGCGCCAACATCGATACCAATTCGCGGCTGTGCATGTCCTCGGCCGTGGCCGGCCACAAGCGCGCCTTCGGTGAAGACCTGGTACCGGTCTGCTATGAAGACCTGGAGCTGGCCGACCTGATCGTGCTGGTCGGATCCAATGCCGCGTGGTGCCATCCCATCCTCTTCCAGCGCATCGCCAAGCTCAAGGAAACCCGCCCTGCCCTGCGCCTGATCGTGATCGATCCGCGCCGCACCGCGACCTGCGAACTGGCGGACTTGCACCTGCCCGTCAAGGCGGGCACGGATGTGTGGCTCTTCAACGGCTTGATGAGCTACCTCGCCCATCGCGGCCTGCGGGACAACGCCTTCATCGCCGCGCACACCAATGGCTTCGACGAGGCATTGGCAGTGGCCGATGCCGAGTGCGCCGATCCCGCCACGGTAGCGCGCATCTGCAAGGTGGATCTGCAGGACTTGCTGGACTTTTACGAAGCCTTTGCCGAGACCGAGAAGGTCGTCACCGGTTTTTCCATGGGCGTGAACCAATCCTCGGTCGGCACCGACAAGGTCAACAGCATCATCAACTGCCACCTGGCCACCGGCCGCATCGGCAAGCCCGGCATGGGCCCCTTCTCCATCACCGGCCAGCCCAATGCCATGGGCGGACGCGAGGTCGGCGGACTGGCCAACATGCTGGCCGCGCACATGGACCTGGACCAGCCATTGCATCGCGAGATCGTGCAAGGCTTCTGGCAATCCCCGTGCATCGCGGACAAGCCTGGCCTCAAGGCCGTGGACATGTTCCGCGCCATCGAGGAAGGCCGCATCAAGGCGGTGTGGATCATGGCCACCAATCCGCTGGTGAGCCTGCCCGATGCCGACCTGGTGCAGCGCGCCTTGCAGAAGTGCGAGCTGGTGGTGTCTTCCGATGTCATCACGCAAACCGATACCAATGCACTGGCCCACGTGCTGCTGCCGGCGCTGGCCTGGGGCGAGAAGGATGGGACGGTCACCAATTCCGAACGCCGCATTTCGCGGCAACGGGCTTTCCTCACGGCACCGGGCGAGGCACGCGGTGACTGGCAGATCATCTGCGAGGTCGCGCAGCGCATGGGTTTTGCGGGATTTGATTTCGACGGCCCGCATGCGATCTTTGACGAACACGCGCGCCTCTCTGCGCATCGCAATGGCGAGGCAGATACAGGGGGCGCACGCCGCGTTTTCAATCTGTCAGGCCTGACCGGGATGGACAAGGCCGCCTATGACGCGCTGGCACCGATCCAGTGGCCGGTGCAGCGCTTGTCTGATGGCAGCATCAGCGGCACGGCACGCGTCCTGGAAGATCATCGTTTCACCCACGCCGACGGGCGCGCGCGATTTGTGCCGACCGCACCGCGCACGCCGGGCCACGCCGTTTGCGAGGATTACCCGCTGATCCTCAACACCGGCCGCGTGCGCGATCACTGGCACACCATGACGCGCACCGGCAAGTCGGCCACGCTGGCCAGCCATATTCCGGAATCCTTCATTGACCTGCACCCGCAGGATGCGCTGCTGTATGGCGTGCGCGAAGGCGGTCTGGCGCGCATCAGCAGCCGCTGGGGCGCGATGGTGGCGCGCGTGCAGCATGGTGGCGGCATTCCGCGCGGCAGTGTGTTCGTGCCGATCCACTGGAACGGACAGTCCGCCTCCGATGCGCGTGTGGGGGCGGTGGTCAATCCGGTGGTC